>JBCBZF010000131.1:0-9450 GCA_039815525.1 Bacteroidota bacterium
AAAGCTTTTTCGACGCCAATGATAATTTTGATGACCTGGATGACTTCACCGATCAGGAGTTGGAAGAGCTGATGCGCTACCACATTATCCCTGGCAACGTCCGACAGGCCGAGATGCAGAATCAACTGGCGCCGACCACCTTCCCTACCCTCCTGGAAGGCGATTCTGTGATCGTACGTCAGGGCTTTGACTGGCAGGTAGACGATGCTGTCTTCTTGATTCAGGATATCCAATCCACCAATGGGGTAATGCACATCATCAACAACGTTCTGATCCCTGGCTAGTCCATCTCTCCTGAGGTGCAACATTTTATGGAAAGGGCTTGTCTCTAGAAAAAGAGATCAGACCCAACTGCTTTTGCTATGAACAAGTCCTTTCCCATTCTCCTTGTCTTTCTATTTGCCACCATTTCGCTTCATGCCCAACTGACTGACCAGAGCAATCTCCATAGTATCAAACTAGGAGGCATGTTTAATCAGTATGGCAGTGGTGATTTAACTGGTGTAGGACTGCGGATTGATCACCAGTGGGATGCGCTGCCATGGTTTCGGATTGTGTCAGGTGTAGGCATGAGCATGGCTTCCAATAAGATTCTTAGCGGCAGTGGCAGCTTTTACCATGCTTCCAGTGGAACGGCAGACATCAATCTTGGATTTTCTCTTTTTCGGGGGAACAATTCAAAAGTCATTTTTTATGTGGGGGCCAGTGGGCGCTACCTCGAAGAAGCCTCCCAGCAGGGATTTCGAACCACCCAATTAATCGATGGATCTCTGGTTCAAATTCCACTTCCCTCAGTTTCCAGCAGGATTTTCCTGTATGGATATAGTGGTGGGGTCGAGTTTGAACAAAACATTGGCAGCCGCTTGTATTTCAGCCCGATGATCTCTTTCCAGAGCTATAACAATGGCGACACTGTCCTCAATGCTGGTGCTGGACTTGGCATCAGGCTCTAAGGACCGTATCTTTTGGGTATGAATACCCAGACCTGGCGCGAAACTGGCCAGTTTATCCAAATCCAATCACATCATCTTTTTGTCCGGGATACCGGTGGAGAGAAACCAGTATTGGTCATTCTGCATGGATACCCAACTTTTAGCTACGACTATCACGCTGTCCTTCCCATATTGACGCAAAGGTTTCGCGTGGTGGTACACGATCACCTTGGATTTGGGCTATCTGATAAACCGGATGACTATTCCTATTCCCTGTTTGAGCAGGCTGATTACGCGCTTTTGTTGTGGGAAAAATTGGGGATCAGGGAAGCGCACATATTTGCCCATGATTATGGGACCAGCGTAGCAACAGAAATATTGGCCAGACACAATTATGGCCTCCTCGATTTTCAGATTCAAGGCATGAGTTTATGCAATGGCAGCATGCACATCGAATTGTCGCAGTTGCGCCCCATTCAAAAACTTCTTCTCAATCAAACCATCGGCCCGATGGTGGCCAAGCTGACCAACTATGCTGTTTTCAAACGGAATATGCGCAAACTTTGGGGCGATCCCAGTTTATTGACCGAAGCAGAGTTGCAGGAAATGTGGATACAACTGGTCCACAACGATGGCCGCAGGGTCTTACCCAGGCTCACCCAATACATTCGGGAAAGACGGCAATTCTGGCATCGCTGGATTGGCGCCCTACAGCAAACAGATTTGCCAATCAACATTCTCTGGGCGACTGAAGATCCAGTAGCGGTCAGGCAGATGGCAGAAGTATTGCACGGGGAAATTCCAAACAATCAGTTGCAATACCTTGAAGGACTGGGACATTACCCTATGATTGAAGCACCTGAGCGCTGGTCTGAAGCATTGCTGAAGATGATTCAGGAATAAGCCCGATCCCAATGAGGCCGAAAGGCCATTTCAGGATCAGTACAATAGGCTTCCAGACGTTCAAAAAGCTGTCCTGTGTGCATGCCATCCACCAAGGCGTGATGCGCCTGAGCAGAAAATGGCAACATCACATCAAGCCCCTGCTGCTTATACTTCCCCCAGGTAAGTCGGGGAACAGAATCCACTTCTGAGAGATGAACCGGATGGACAAAGCTGGTAAAATGAATCCAGGGAATGGTCGATACAAACAGATAATCGTCCCGATGGGGATCATCTTCCAGACTGGCCGCATTTTTTACTGTCGCTTCCTGTTCATCACAACGACGAAAAAACACATACGGATCGGGATCAAAGCGGACATCCGTGAAAGAAAATACCTCGGCTTGGGTCATGGAGGTGTAAGAAGGGTGAACGGAATCATGTTGAATGATCTCCTCTTTCCGAATACGTTGTCTAAACTCTGGTACCGCATTCGCCGCTTTTACAGCGCAATACAATACAGCTTTGAAGAAAGAAATGTCCTGATCTTTACAATAGGTCAACAAACGCTTGACTTCCAGCATCGCCGTGATATTGAAATGAGGATAGTCGAGTTGGTTGAAAAAGGAAAAATGCTTTTCCCGTTTCCAGCCTTTTTTTTCAATCCTTTTCATCATTGATCAGAATGTTTTGGGCAGTTTGCTGGATGCGTTCCCAGGCTTTTTCGACATGCCGATGCTGCACTTCGGTTTGTCCAATGCATAAGCGAATGGTGTATCGCCCGTTCAGTTTTGTGTGGGTCAGATACATTTTACCACTGCGATTGAGGGCAGAAACCAATTGGGTATTCAGCTTTTCCAGGACAATTTCATCATCCAAACCAGACGGGTGGAAACGGAAGCAAACCAAATTCATCGGCACTGGTGCCATGAGTTCAAAAGAATCATGCCCCTTCACCCATTCAGCCAGTTGTTTACCAAGTGCATTATGCAGACGGATGCGATACTGGATTTCTTTCAGGCCAAAACTGCGGAGGCTAAACCAAAGTTTCAGTGCCCGGAAACGACGTCCCAATGGAATGCCCCAATCGCGGTAATTATTGACGCGATGTCCCACTTCGGTCTTGAGATATTCGGGCAGGATCTCAAAAGTCTGGACCAGACTTGCCGGATCTTTGACGAAGTAAGCAGAGCAGTCAAAGTGGACAAAAAGCCATTTATGGGGATTAAAAACGAAACTATCTGCCAATTCAACCCCTTCCAGCATATAGCGATATTCTGGTAAGACCAAGGCACTGCCTCCATAGGCAGCATCAACATGAAGCCAGATACCATACTCTTTGCATATCTTCCCGATCTCTCTCAGCGGATCAATGGCAGTTGAACTGGTGGTTCCTAAGGTCGCCACCACGCACAGCGGACGCATGCCTCCTGCCAGATCTTGCTGGATGGCATCCAGAAGCGCGTCCGGTCGCATGGCAAAGTCTTCATCAACCGAAATTTTGATGGTATTCCTCTTTCCCAGACCAGCAATTTTCGCCCCTTTTTCTACTGATGAATGTGTTTGGGATGAACAGTACACCCGGAAACAGGCTTCTCCTTGTAGTCCATTCTGATTCACGGAAAAATCGGTGGCCCTTTCACGAGCAGACAAAATCGCACAAAGCGTTGCCTCTGAAGCTGTGGATTGAATGGCTCCTTCCCAATTCTCAGGTAAACCGGTGATTTCTCTCAGCCAATGCATCATTTTCTCTTCCAATTCCGCAGCAGCTGGAGAAGTGTCCCAAATCATACACTGGGCGCCCATGCTTGCAGTCAACATTTCTGCCAACAAAGAAGGATAACTGCCATTGGCGGGGAAATAGGCAAAAAAGTTGGGGCTTTGCCAATGGGTCATACCGGGAAGAATCTGCTCCTGAAAATCGCCGAAGATATCCGCCATTGTGTGAGAAGCTTCTGGTGGATGATTGTCAATTTTCGCAAAAACCTCTCCTGGTTGCACCTGTGATTTGACTGGATACTTCTCCACATTTTGGAGATAGTCAGCCATCCAATCAACCATTTTGTGGGCTTCTGCCCGAAATTCTTCCGCCGTCATGTACATCTATTTTTCACTTAAAACTACGATTTTTCACTTCCTCAGAGGAGCGCTGTTTCTCAAGAGTTCTTTTGAAGGATTTTGAGGATCAATGGGCCAATTTGGGCAGCTTTTTGGTGTACCATGAAGTGATTCCCATCAGGGATGACATGGTCGGGCTGCAAACGGGAAATGGGAAATACTTTGTCCTTCCCTCCATGGATATGAGTCAGGGGAGCTGAATGCGTGGGACCGGACCAATGAATCATCGCATCTATGGCCCACATTCTGTCGCGATCTGTAAATGTCGAAAACATATCCTGGAGAAGTTTTTGTTCCCTCCGATCGGTGATACCAAACCATGGACTCCACAATGGCAGACTTTTGACCCGCCAATTCCCTCTCGCCAATTGGTAGAGGGGAAGCCACCGAAACATCTGCATTTGTAAAGGCAATTCATCAGGGGTTCGGATACTGGACAATAATATGATTTGATTTACTGGCCTTTGGCCAGCAATCTCCTGGGCCACGACCCCACCAAATGATAAACCCAACAAATTGACCGGACCATGTGGCAAAGCCTCCGCCATACGGGTAGCGTATGAGCTGAGACCTTCTCCCGCAATAGTTGGCAACCAGTCTATCACATCAAAAGGAAGAAAATCTTTCAGCGCTGAAAAAATTCGGCGGTCAGTTCCGAGCCCGGGAATGGCGTAAAGCTTCATGGGATTTATTACCTTCGCGGGACGAGATCTCCGCTATGGAAAATTGGCTTCCCATTTCAATGATCACCCTCATGCTGATTGCGCTGGCAATTGGTATGATCCGAAATCGTCGCTTTCACCTGCAGGAAGCCCGACACAAGAAATTTGCAAAAAAATATGACCTGAACCTTGCCTACATGAATGAAAAGGATTTCACCATGTTTGGTAACTTCCGGTCCTACCCGATCACTTTATGCAATGCGGAGGCGGGCAATCCAGAGGCCATCCAGGGAGTCAAAATTTACATCCCGATGACCAACCCCAGCCGGAAATCCATTCGGATCGTCAGAGGTGATGACAAACATCCTCCTCTTGTCCAGTTTGCCCCTTTTGCACATGCACTACGGATTCCATTTGATGTAGCATTTAGTCTGCGCGCTGAAACCAATGACCTGGTTTTTAGCAGCCTGATTCTATCAGACGATGTGAGGATCGGTATTTATCAACTCTTCAATAAAATAGAGGCGGGTATTCTTTATCTACACGACGAAGAATTGGCCTGCTTTTTCCCTGATTTTTTCGTCCACAACAATATGGCAAATCTCTACCACGAAGCCATGGAGTTACTTGCCGACATCAAAGATGAGCTCAACCAATGAGTTCGTATAATTGACTTAACAGCAGTCCCGAAGCCGTATATTTTTGTTTCACCAGGCGAAAGCCATGCCCTGAGATAAGATGTTCCCACTGTGGCAGCCTGTTTCCACTGATCCCGCTCACAAGACGAAAAAAAGTGTACATCAGCCGAATCAGCCAACGATACTGTGCTTCATTGTGAAAGTCTACCAATAAGAATTTGCCTGGACCTCTTAGCACTGTTTGACACCGGTCAAGCAAATGGGCCCGTTCATGTTCCGAAAAAATATCCAGGAAGAAACAACAACAGATCCCATCGAATGTATTGGCTATGCCTTCCCATTGTAATGCATCCTGTTGAAGCCATTGAATACGAAGCGTTTCAAGTTGTCGTCCTTGAGCGAGTTGGATCATTTTATCAGAGCCTTCCAGATAGGTAATTTGTCCAGTAAATCCTTTTTCTGATAGCATGTCCAGCAACTCTCCGCTGCCTCCACCCAGAATGAGAAGTTGCTGACAGGCCAGCATATCTTGCAGAAAATAAGCTTTTGCATGTTTCAGCTTTGTACCAAAAACCAGTCTGGCCAAACCATCATATATGCCGGCGATTCGATTGAAACCTTTTCCTATATCCTTCATATCCACAGCACAATTGGAAGCAGAAAAACCATGTCCCCCCAGATACGGTATCGCTCATTTTGGGTAAACCATTTGGGAGCAAAGCTGATCAGTCCCAGGATAAGTGTCATGAGGGCAAACACACTTTGAACAGGCAAAAGCATGGTACAATTCTTTACCAGGAGTAAAAAATAGCCGATTCCGGCGATGAAGAAGATCATCAGGCCAATGATGAACTGCGTGGTTTTGGGTCCAATGGCCCGTACAAAAGAGGTGTGGCCATCTAGCTCATCAATCGCAGATTCATACATGGAAAAGGCGAGCAAATTGATCATTGCCAACAGGAAAAACTGCCCCATCATCCACCAAACCGCAGCAAAGACTTGCGTAGGATGCAAAATCAAGGGTGCTCCCCAAATGCCAAGAACATAAATCCCCCCCACCCCGACTTCTTTCATCAGCCATCGGGATGTGCGTTCTCCAATCAATTTGATCAAACCAAAATGTATAAGAACCAGAAGTCCCATACCCAGCCCAAACAGGATCATGGGAAAGGGCATAAAAAATGGCGCAATACCGCTACACAGTACAAAGGCGATCAACCAGGCAATACTGATTGACTGTCGATGTTGATGGTGAAATAAGTGTCTGGGGGTATGAGCCTGATCTCCCAGTCTTCTCGCATCCAGTAAATGGTCTGCGGTATACATGACCCAAACACTCAATGGCAGGACCATCCACCAGACCCAGGGCATGGAGACACCAAGTAACCCAACAAGCATCCCACCTGAAAACAAGGCCCCCAGAACGACATCCAGACTCAGAAGTCGAATATAATCATACCAGTTTGTGCCATTCTTCATGGGCAATCGGCGCTATCTGCAACTCATGTTCCGGCAGCAAACTCAACAATTGAGTCAGGCTTTTGTGTTGAGCAGTGGGAATCCAGTCTGGCTCAAGTTCCTGCAAGGGAACCATGACAAATGCACGGCGGTGGTACCAGGGGTGCGGGATTTGCAGGCGTTCACTTTGTATTTGAAAACGTCGGAACTCCAGGATATCCAAATCAATCAGACGTGGACCCCATTTTTGTATTCGGGTCCGCCCCATGTCCTGCTCAATCTCAAGTAAAATATCCAATAATGCCTCCGCGCTGCCTTCAAAGCTTACTTCAGCCACAGCGTTGGCGAAATCAGACTGATCCTTTATGCCCCAGGCAGGCGTATGGTACAGAGAAGAAAGGCGGATGGGAATGACGCCCTTTTCTGGCATGGAGCGAATCGCACGTACCAGATGTTCTACGGGATCTCCCTGGTTTGAACCAAGACCAATGAAAATCATTGCGAAAGTTACTTTCTTCCTGCTTTTGATCATGCATTTTTCCACCTTTTTTCTCCAAACCACCGTATATTTAGGCATGAGTTTTATAAAAAGCTTTTTTGCTAGTTTTCTTGCCGTACTCACCGCATTTTTGATTGGGATTCCCATTCTTCTTATGGTGATTGGCGGTATCATTGCTTCGGTAAGCAGTCGTGGAGAAGCACCACTGGATCTTAAGCCAAATTCCATTCTTCATCTTAAGCTCAGTGGACAGATCGTAGAAGACGCCACCCCAGAGCCTATCCAGTTCGACTTATCCAATATTCTTCCGCTCCCCTACTCTACTTCCACCAATCGGATCGGCATGTACCAGCTGATCAATGCTCTCGAGCATGCACGCGATGATGAGCAAATTGCCGGTATCTATTTGGATTTGAGTCCATTACTACAAACTGGCTGGAGCAATTTGAGTCGTATCCGCGAAGCTTTGGTGGATTTCAAGACCTCTGACAAATTCATTTACGCCTATTCTGAAGTATACACGGAAAAAAGTTATTATCTCGCCAGTACAGCAGACAAGGTCCATATGCCTGCTCAAGGTCGCCTCGAATTCAATGGTTTTGCCAGCACCCGCATGTATTACAAAAGCATGTTTGATAAAGTTGGTATCACCCCTCAGGTATTCAGAGTTGGTACCTACAAATCAGCCGTAGAGCCCTATCTGCGCGATGATATGAGCAAGGAAGCCAGAGAACAAACCGAAGTCTACCTCAATGACCTTTGGCAAATTTTTGCAGAAGATATTTCTACTGCCCGGGGTCTTCCCCTGAGTAAAATCAACCAATTGGCGGAAACATTTATGATTGGTTCAGGACGCCAGGCGCTCGAAGATCGCCTGGTTGATGCCGTTTCTTTTGAAGATGATGTGTTGAGCCTTTTGGCCGAAGAATCTGAATCTGATAAAGTTGAAGACATTCCACTGGTGAAAATGAATGCCTATCTCAACCAGTACGGGAATCAGAAAAGTGGGAAAAGTGACAAAATTGCGGTCATTTTTGCCGAAGGTGTCATCCAGTCTGGTAAAAGCAATGACGGGGTGATTGGATCAGAGACCGTGGTAGAAGCCTTGCGAAAAGCACGGGAAGACAAGAATGTAAAAGCGATTGTCCTCCGGGTCAACAGTCCGGGCGGTTCGGCTCTGGCTTCCAGCGTGATGGCACACGAGATTGAAAAATGCACCGCGCAAAAGCCTGTCATTGCATCCATGGGTGATTATGCAGCTTCGGGGGGCTACTATATTTCTGCTCCCTGCGACAAAATATTCGCCCAGCCCAACACCATTACGGGTTCTATTGGCATATTCTCTGTCTTCTTTGAAGTAAATGACTTGTTGAAAGAGAATCTGGGCCTGAGTCCACAACAGGCATTCACCCATGAGAATGCCAATCTGGGCATGCCTTACTTCCCCATGACACCTGCTGCTATCGCCTACTTTCAAAAGGACATTGAAAGAGGGTATAATGACTTTCTGACGGTGGTGGAAAACGGACGAAATATGGAGCGCCCAGATGTGGAGAAAGTAGCTCAGGGTAGGGTGTGGACTGGCTCCCGTGCCTTGAAAGCAGGCTTGGTAGACCAACTCGGTGGATTGAATCAGGCCATTGCCTTCGCAGCTGAAACAACTGGTCTGGAAGAAGATTCTTATCGGGTCAAGCGTTTTTCCACACCTGATGACCCCTTTGCCAACCTTCTCAAAGACGCTATGTCAACCCAGATTGGACAAGCCGACCTTCTCGCACGGGAACTGAATAACTTACAGAAGTTCAGAAATCATTTCCCCGGACCAGGCACCTATATGCTGATGCCTTATGAAATAAACATCCAATAATGCGGAATGGCCCGTTGAAAGGGCCTGTGAATCCTTTAGGAAAAGCCGTGCGCTCGTTACTACATAGAACGAACGCACGGTTTTCTCTTTGATCTGATCTTAGCTCGGATTCTTCTCAAAGCTCAGTTCGTAACGACTGAGACTTACCCTTGGACGGCTACCACTGCTGGATACTTGCTGGTAAGCGCCCGTTTTGAAATAGTATTTATCCTTGACGCCACTGTTGTCCCATGAATTGCCAACGGTGATCGTCTTAGATTTACTGACATTTTTCGTTTTGTTTTTGACGTAATAGTTGATCTGTTTATTACTTCCCTTGAGTTCAAGCTTGATGTAGATCCGGTCTCCATTGCTGAAATTCATCAGGGTATAGGTCGAAGAACTTGAACCAGTA
>JBCBZF010001146.1:0-2199 GCA_039815525.1 Bacteroidota bacterium
AGGCATTACGCCAGATACAGAAGCTAGGGGTTAGGGTTGACTCTCCCAATGGGATTGAGTCCCCTAATTTTTTTTTTAGAAAAGATGGTAAAAAAAGAGCCAATTCCGGGAGGAATTGGCTTTTCTTTCGAGGCGGCAAATTGAAAAGAATACTTATTGAAATCTATATTTTTTACGGTAAATGACTGCGAAGGGTTGCCTTTTCAGTCAAAAAGCGTCCTGGAGACTTTACTTTCGGGGGCTACCATAAAGCAAGCCAATCCCAATACCAGCAGTGTAGAGTCTTTTCTCTAACCCAAGTGCATCTGAACCTTTGATAGGAGAAAGTCCCATTTGGAAGTAGGGCTCTACCTGTAGTGCCATTCGCTTGGCAAATGGATACTCTAATCCAATTGCAGCCTGAATGTTACCTGCGTAGGTATTGAAGCGACGCTGATGACGATTGGGTGTCAGACTCCGCAGCTCTTCGGGCGTGCCCCGGGGCTGATTGCCGGGATCACTTGGATCATAGTGAAGAAAGTTCTCCTGGGTTGTAAACATGGTCACGACCCCAGCCTGCACATACAAATGGAGTTTATCGGGAGAGGAAAGGTTAAGGCGAAATAACAAAGGTGCCTCAACCATAAATAACTCCGCATCGACTGCATTGGGGACATTCCGCCCCCGCGTATCTACCGTGAAGTAATCATAACTAAAGTCCTTACCGGCATAATTCAGACCGGTAACGAAGCTCCATTCTTTATTGATCAGGACTTCCATCCGCAAGCCTGCAGTGAAGCCTGGGAGTGGATTGTCTCCTGTCAGTTCAACCTGAGAGCGTGTATTCCCTCCATAGAGTCCGACTCTGATACCGGGACGGTTGCCATTGGCTGGAATCTTCAGAGGATCAAGCCGACGTTTCCGCAGGCTGTTGCTGTTAAACAGTCCGTCTGCAAATGCCATCGGGCCTACCTTCCGCAGCTCATTCGTGGGCGTAGCGGGGAACAATCGATCACGCGGTCCACGGTCACTTTCGTGTGGAATTTTTCCATTGGGTGTTTCCGCAAGAATGCCTTCCTGGCTGGCCTCAGCCTGAATATTGGCAACGGCATGGAGGTCCGGTGCGGCAACATCATTCTGCAATGGGAAGATGGTCACGACGGGCTCTCGTTCTTGCGCCTGACTGACTGTCAGAATATTTTCTTCTTCCAATTCCTCAAGCCCAGGAGAATCCTGATCAAAAGAAATGGATTGGGGGTTTTCTGGTGTAGTATCAGCATTGTCAGCCAGAGGCCCGACACTGGCTCTGGGTCGTACGGGAATGGCCTCTATGACTTCATCTATCGTGGCAAAACCACCTTCAGGCTTCTGCGGTGAATTCACACCGGTCATCGTGGTGAGCAGCAATAAAATCGCAACCGAAGCGGCGGCCAGGTTGGTGCGCCAGTTGCCCCACCAAACCACAGGGCGATCTTCATCCCTTGAAGTTTTATCCATCAGTGCAGCGAAGGCAAGCCAGTCTTTCCGCTGCATGGGCAGGTGCAGATCTCCCAGTTTTTTCTTGTATAAGCTGATCAAATGGTGCATCAAGTTTGGCAGCCAGATGGTGCCAATCTTCAATTGTATGGGACAATTGTACGCCAGCCAGCTTTTGTCGAAGCTGGGTATCAAAGGGCCGGTCATCCAATTTGCCCACCATGTGGGGCCAGTCTGTGGATAGATCTGCAAGCTGTACCTGCGACAATGCTATGCGAACTGCCTCGTCAAAACGCTGGTCCTGCGCTGCGGCGAAGGCTTCCCAATCAGCCAGTACATAAGGCAGCTGAAAGTGAGCAAGCATGGTCCGAATATGGCTGTCGAGAGGTTGACCATCCAGTGCGATCTCAGTCTGCTGCCAATCCTGTGGCAGCATCGGTACCTGAAAATCATTGAGCTTCTGAGCAATGACTGTCCCGAAGGGATCCGAATCAAGGCTGGCAGCCATGCTCCCCCAATCCATCTCCGCGCCTTTTAGTTCTGCATCAGTCAGTTGATGGCGAATGGCATCATCAAAAGACGCATTCAGTTGCTCGTTGAGGTGTGCCCAGTCATCTGTCTGTGGAGCCAACAGATCAAAAGCAGCAAACTGCTGCCGTATATCAGCATCGAAAGCCTGATCAAGGGCATGCGCCATCTGCTCCCAATCATTGGGCTCAAATGCCATTTTCATATCTTGGATAC
>JBCBZF010000051.1:0-13194 GCA_039815525.1 Bacteroidota bacterium
CAACGACAGCACCCGTTGGGCTTTGCCCAAGGCGTAGGCGAAGACCACACTGGTCCGCCCCGCCTCCTGATTCTGCCGCCACCAGCGGTTGATCTGCTCGGCGATCTCTTCCTCGGGCCGCCACGTATAAATCGGCAGCCCGAACGTGCACTCGGTGATCAACCGGTGGCAACGCACCGGCTCGAACGCGGTGCACGTCCGGTCGGCCTCCGTCTTGTAATCGCCCGTCACCACCTCCACCCGCCCGGCGTGCTCGACGCGCACCTGAGCCGAGCCCAGCAGGTGGCCCGCCGGGTGCAGGCTGACCGTGACGCCGTTGATGGTCGTCGATCGGCCGTAGTCCAGCCCCTCGACCTTCGCCCCGGCCTGCACCCGCGGCCGCAAGACCTCGACGCCGATCGACGAGCAGAGGTAGCGTGCGCTGCCCGGGCTGGCGTGGTCGGCGTGGGCGTGGGTCACCACCGCCCGGTCAACCGGACGCCACGGGTCGATATAAAAACCGCCGGCCTCGCAAAACAGGCCGCGCTCGGTAGGCTCGATCAACCGCTTGGCCGCCCGGCTCATCCGCTTTCCTTCAACGCGAAAAATAATATGCCCAACACCAGGAAGCCCCGCAGTGTCCAGATCGCGGTGCGTATCCAGTTGGTATCCACCAACAGTTGGTGCGCCCGGGCGTCGAAGCCTTGGGCGAGTTTGGCGTGTTGCGGGACCGACACCGCGAACGTCACCGCCCACACCAGCAAGACCAACACCAGCCCGACCCACAAGGTCCACGACGGGATCGACCCGGCCAATCCTCCGCCGGTGGGCCGGAGTGCGAGCAGCGCGATCGCGGTCAGCAATTCGATCATCATCACCGGCAACACGATCCACGTGATCGACCGGGCGTGTCGCGCTTCGTAATCCGCAAACCCTGCCTCACCAACCCCGTCGAACAGCGGGTAATGCACGACCTGCACCACCCAGATCAAACCAACCATGTACAGCGTCGCCGCGACGTGAGCTAAGAGGATCAGCTTGAACATACGATCGATTTTACGCGGACCCGTCTGAGTCCGACATGAAGAATCGCCCGGCTGGGTCGCCGCCATCGGCAAACAACTCCGCCATCCGCCGGTGCCGCTGCACGAACAGCTTCCGCAGGTCGCGTCGCACCATCGCCGCGTCGATCATCTTGGCCAAAGGCCCGCCGGGCGGCCGGTAGCGGATGATGTAATCGGATCGACATCGGACAAGCCCAGGCAATAAGCCACCAGACTATTGGCCCCACTCCCCCGCCCTACATGAAAAAAGCCGCGCGACTGGCCATAGGTCACAAAATCCCAGGTAATGAGATAATAGGCGTTGAAATCGAGGCGATCGATCACGGCCAATTCACGGTTCAGTCTTTCATAGGCAGTTTTGCGCGCGGTAGGATGATAGCGCCGTTCCACCCCTTCCCGCGCCAGCTTATCCAGCAGCAGCATGTCGTCATACTTATCGCCGGTAAAGCTTTGGCGTGAATGATTCTGGCCAAAACGAAAAGAAACCTGGCAGGCAGCGAGCAAGCGTTGGGTATTGGCAATGAGTTGGGGGTAGGCAGAAAAACTTTCCGCCACCGCGGCTGGCGCCACAAATTGCTCCCGGCTATGTGCCTGCTGACGATTTTGCAGCTTGCTGAGCAAGAGGTTGTGATCAATTGCACGCAACAGCCGATGGACATTGTGGCCCTTTTTGTCCGCAAAACTCACCGGTTGCCAGATCACCAATTGTTGTTGGCGATGACGATAGCGCGAACGCAGCAGTTGTCCCAGCTGATCAGATGCAACGCCCAAAAACTCACGCTCGCTCAAACTGACTTTGTCGCGTCTCTCCCAGGGATAGACAATGAAAACATGCGACCAATAGGGCGGCAATTCCGGAAAAGCATCGCCCCGCTCCTGGTAACGCGAGTAAAATTCATTGATTTCCTGGAAGCCATCCAGGTTTTCGGCCAGGGCTACGTACAACAGCTCATCGCCATTGCGGAATTCCATGCCCACCACCGGATGAATACCGGATTCCTGACAGGCCTTGATGAAGGGGAAACAAGCTGCGGTGCTGTGAATGTCCGTTAGCGCGAGGGCCTCAATCTCATGGCTCCGCGCCAAATCCACCAATTGTTCTGGTGAAAGACTTCCATATCGCAGGCTAAAATAACTATGGCAATTGAGGTAATAGGCGTTGTTCACTGGATCTCTGGCGATTAAGGTGCAAAGCCCTTTAGATCCCTGATGTTGGAGGAAAAATAATGTTTGAACAAAGCGTAATCATTCTGCCAGGTCGCCTTCTGGAAAAGGTATTCTCACCTGGCTTGATGCAAGATACAGAATTTGATGGACTTTCTTGTTTTTCGAATTGTCAGGGGTGTATAAGCACATGCATTTCACCGGACAAAATCTGCTCCCTCATCAGCCAAACATATCCAGCGCCGTCCGGAAGGTATTGCTGTGTGCTTCGACGGTATCAACGAGTCGGGCAGAATAGCCGCCCCCCATGGCCACAACCACCGGTATTTGCCTTTCATGACAATGGGACAACAGGATTTCGTCTCTCTGACGACAGCCTTGTCGGCTGAGCGCCAATTTTCCCAGTGTATCAGTAGCCAGCACATCCACGCCTGCCTGAAAGAAAATGATGTCCGGACGAACCTGGTTGATCAGTTTGGGCAATGTTTGCTGTAACAAAGCGAGATAAGCATTGTCATCCGTGTCTTTGGGCAAGCCGATGTCCAAATCAGAGCTTTCTTTGCGCAGAGGATAATTGTCCTGACCGTGCATGCTGAAGGTAAACACCCGCTTTTCATCCTGAAAAATATGCGCGTTGCCATTTCCCTGATGAACATCCAGATCAACGATCAGAATTTGGTTTACGAGTCGATGATGCAGCAGATGATGTGCCGTGATGGCAAAGTCATTGAGTAGACAAAAGCCCTCTCCATGCTGTGCATAGGCATGATGGGTGCCACCGGCGATGTTCATGCCTGCACCATGTTCGAGCGCAGAAAGCGCGGCGGAAAGGGTTCCCTGTACTGATCGACGGGATCGGTCGACCAGCGAACTTGATTGTGGGAAACCCGTTTTCCGCGCTTCGCGCGGGCTGAGTCCAAGATCACGGACTTTTTGCCAGTACACCGGATGATGCGCCCGAAGAATGTCTGCCTCCGCAACTGGTTCTGATTCAATCAACTGCTCTTCCCTGGCACTGCCTTCAAACAGAAGCTGCTCCCGAATCAGTTGATACTTTCCAATCGGGAAACGGTGTCCTTCCGGCAGTGCAGGGACATATCGATCAGAATGAAAAATGCGCAACATGTGGTCTAGTCCATCGCTTGGGAAAAAGCTTTTACCCAGGCTTTGGCCATGAGCAGATTGCCTGCGGGAGATGGATGGACGCCATCAGGGCACCAATGTGAGACACCGCCCTTTTGAAGGGCCTGATCAAACAATGACTGATAAGGAATCCATGCGGCATCATAGTCTTTCGCAATGCGCTGCGCCGCTTCCTGGTAGGCAATAAACGCCGGAAACCAGTCTTTGTTTTCAATCGCGCGCCCGCCTTTGATCACAAAAGGCTCACCGATGATCAGCTTTACATCAGGCAATGCTTTCATGCTTCGATCCAACAAAGCCCGAAAATCTTTCTCATAAGTCTCAATCGTGCCCTGATAGTCGTGGGTAAGCGTATGCCAGAAGTCATTGACACCGATGAGAATGCTCAGCACATTAGGTTTGAGATCCAGACAATCTTGCTGCCAGCGCTCGGCTAGTTGGAAGACTTTGTTGCCACTGATGCCACGATTGTAGACCTGATACTCTGCTTCAGGGTCAGATTCAAGTAGCATGGCCGCCGCCATGCCGGCGTAGCCAGTTCCCAGCGCAGCAGAACGATTGGGAAAAGTACGTTCTTTCAGACGATGGGCATCGGTGATGGAATCACCTTGGAACAGGATCACAGAACCTGCTTCTTCGGGAGGTGTTTCTTGATCCTGGCAAGCAGCCAGTTGAGGGCTGAGGCTGAGCAATGCGCCACTCAGCGTAGCGTTTCTCAGGAAATGTCGTCGGTTCATGCCTAAAGTTTCTGAAAAACTCTGACATAATCCACTATCATGCGCTGCGGAAAGCTGGTCGTTGCATCAGGACTACCCGGCCAGTTGCCCCCCACAGCGACATTAAAGAGGAAGAAAAAGTCTTCATTGAAGGGATAATTATCCGGGCTGAGACCGTCTTTGGTAACCTGAAAGTACTCCTGATCATCAACATACCAGGTGATAATATCTTCTTCCCAGACGACAGAAAAGACATGAAATTCATCAATGAAGTCTCCCGCATCCAGTGTATATCCTTTCCCGGTAAATTTATTATTGGGCCAGGAACCGCCATAGTGAATGGTCCCGTGTACCACGTTGGGTTCATGCCCCACTAGTTCCATGATGTCAATTTCTCCACTGGCCGCCCAGCCACCAAATACTTCGTCCTGAGGCAGCATCCAGAGAGCGGGCCATACACCCTGACCAATCGGTAGGATCGCCCGAATATCAATCCGTCCGTAGCGGAAGGTCTGCTTGCCTTTGGTCTTGATGCGGCCAGAGGAATATTGACGTCCGCCAATGACTTCTTCCTTCGCCTCAATGACCAGTTTCCCATCCGAAAGAAATACATTCTCCTCACTGTCAGTATAATATTCCAGCTCACTATTGCCCCAGCCACAGAGATTGGGACAGCCATCTCCCAAATCAAATCCCCAATCATTCATGTTCAGGCTATTGCCCTCAAACTCATCTGCCCACTGTAATTCATACCCTGCATAGCTTTCTGGTGTGGTGTAGCCCTCATCGGAAAAGGCCAGTTTGGTATCATCATTGGTGATGGTGCCAAAGCCGCTGGGACTGCCAAGATTGGCATTGACCGGATTGCTCAGGCGAATTGCGAACTTCTCTTCATCTTCCTTGATTTCGTCTCCGACAATCGTAACGGCAATCTGCTTGATGGTCTCACCGGGTGCAAACGTAATTTGTCCGGAGACTTCAATATAATCCTCTCCGGCTATGGCGGTATTGGCTTCTGTTGCATAACTAACCTGCACCTCGTTTTTACTTTCACTGTCAAGGCTTACCTCAAAATTGATGGTTTCATTGGCATTGCTTTCCTGAATACTGGGACTGGCAATCCGGATGGTTGGCAGATCAGTATTTCCTTCACAGGCAATCAGGAGGAAACAGCATAGGATAGGAATGAGAAGATTGTTTCGCATCATAGCAGGACGTGAATATATAAGCGTAATGGTATGTGTAAGGTAATGAATTCTATGGGGAAAAACCGTATTTTTACAACAATGCGTACCGCCGAAAATATCCTCCAGTCCCACAAGCTTCGTCGTACCCAAAGCCGGATTCAGATTTTGGAATTGTTCCTGGCCGGAGATGCAGCATTGAGTGAACCAGACCTGGAGCGGAAAATGAATGGTCAATGTGATCGGGTGACCATTTACCGTACCCTGACATCATTCATGGACAATGGCGTATTGCATAAAGTCTTAGACGATAGTGGTGTGATGAAATACGCGCTTTGCTCAAGGGAGTGTGGAGAAACCCATGCGCATCATCACGACCATCTTCACTTCAAGTGTGAAGTATGTGGCCTCACGACTTGCGTAGAAGAGATAAAAATTCCGCAGATCACCTTACCCGAAGGCTATGTACAGCACAGCATCAATGTCCTGGTAGAAGGTCGTTGCCCCAAGTGTTCAGTTTGACTTTTCCCACTCAATGCTTTCAGTCAGGTGTTGAATTTTTCCTTTCATATACTGGGTAATGGGGAAAAGCGAATCTCCTTTCAAAGCAGTCTGATAATAAAATGATAGCATTGCGATATGCTGTCCGCTGCTGTCGCTGAAAAATAGTTGAGCCGGGGTCCCGACATTGCCATAAATCTCAAAGAGTGTTCCGTAGCCTTTGGGGCTACTAATCGGCGTTTCGTTGATACGGGAAGCCTTTTTACTGTGTTTATAAATCAGTTTTCGATACTCCTCATAATGTACAGAGCGCGACTTTCTGCTTTCAGGTACGTTCCGATAGGAGATGTGCCACTTACAATCAAAAGGTTCGAATTGCAAGTCTACCCAGCAGGAATCCGGCATGCTACGGCTGATCTTTGCATAAGCCGGATATTCGAAGGTAAATGGACAAAAGGCTTGCTGAAATTCTGCCCAACCATCATCCCCAGGCATGTCTATCCGGTGGTAGCCAAAGGGTCGGGGAACAGGGGTGTATTCATGGCAACTTAACAGAGCCATCGACAACAAAGAGAAAAAGATCAATAGCAGGCGATTCATTCCGTGAAGTTCGTCTTTTTTTCCTAAACGTCAGACCCCACCAGGAGATTGAGTCTGTACCGGATTTTTGTCCAGTGGAAACCATCTTTGCAAAGTTTCCCGGATCATTTCTGGCTTCACTGGCTTGCTAATGTAATCATCCATACCTGCTTCCAGGCAACGTTCCCGATCTCCTTTCATCGCATTGGCAGTCATGGCGACAATTAATGGTCGTTGGGAAGGCATGTTTCTGAAAAGGCTTCTGATTTTCATTGTTGCCTCAAAGCCGTCCATTTCCGGCATTTGTACATCCATCAAAATCAGATCATACTGGCGGTCCTGAACAGCATATACCGCTTCTTGTCCATTCCCCACCACATCAGCTTGCAGGTCCATTTTGGCAAGGATACGGGTTGCGACTTTTTGATTGACAGGATTGTCCTCTGCAAGTAGAATGGCCAGATCACTGCGAAACGTCTTCTCAGTTTGTTCGGTCTCCTTCTGTTGCCAGTCAGCCTCCGATTTTCCCTCTAGCAAATGTTGGAATCGATGATAAAACTGTACCACGCGTGCTGGCTTACGCAGAACGGCATCCCAGGCCGGCTGGTCCGGGTTGAGGACATTCTGGTAAATGGTCCGCAATAAAATACGGGCAGATTGATTGGGCTTGGTCTTTCGGATATCCTGCGCCAGCATTTCGCCTCTTTGCTCTCCTAGAACCTGGTCAATGGAAATTACCTGATAGACATGCCTCTCTGCTTTTTCAAGTGCCTCCGCAGCATCAGAAGCCGTGTGGACCTCCAGGCCCCACTTTGTCAGTTCGGCTTCTTGAATGGATCGCAGGCGGAGGTTGTCTTCAACGATGAGAATCCGGGTTCCATCTGGAATCTCGCCGATCGAAAATGAAGGTATGTGGGCTTCGGCCTGAACCCGAATGGTAAAATGGAAAGTCGCCCCCTCTCCCAGAATACTCTCAATCCATATTTTACCACCCATCATCTGGACCAATTGCTTACTGATCGCCAGACCGAGGCCAGTCCCACCAAACTTGCGGGTAGTCGAGGCATCAACCTGAGTAAAGGATTGAAAGAGTTTATTGATTTTGTCTTCCGGTATGCCGATACCAGTGTCTCGTACAGAAAATTGAAGGACGTGATCCGTTTCGTCCTGACTGATTTGTTTCACACTCACCTCTACTTCCCCCTGTTCTGTAAACTTGATCGCGTTATTGGTGAGGTTGACCAGAATCTGTCGCAAACGAGTAGGATCAGAAATGATGCGCAGAGGTACATTTTCTGCCGGATTCAGGATCAGTTCCAACTGTTTATCATTGGCTTTGGCCGCTAAGAGATCAAATACATCTTCTACGCTGCTCAGCAAGTCAAACGGCTGCGCCTCGATCTCCATTTTGCCAGATTCAATCTTGCTGAAGTCCAGGATGTCATTGATCACATCAAGCAGGCTTTCCCCACTCATACGCACCGTCTCGACAAATTCTCTTTGCTCAAGAGACAATTCCGTTCCCATCAACAAGCCAGTCATACCAATCACTGCATTCATGGGTGTCCGGATTTCATGACTCATATTGGCCAGAAAGCTGGCTTTTGCTGCCGCAGCTGCCTCAGCCTGTTTCTTTGCCTTGATCAGATTGTGTTCTGCCAGCTTCCGCTCAGTAATGTCCCGGAAGATTACCGTGATGATTTCCCCCTCCGCAGCAGCAACAGTTTGCATCCAGACCTTTTTCTCTACATCTACGATTCCGTTCAGGTGGTGCTCAATGTTAAGTTTTTGCTGACTGTTGACCACCTTTTCATATAGGTGAAACAGCCCATTGAGGCCATAGTTGGGGAGGGTTTTCAGCAAATAGCTTCCACGCAGATCTTTCTCTTCCAAGCCCAATTCTACACACACCTGTTCATTGTGAAGCAACCAGACAAAGTCTGTGATTTCTCCGTTCTCATTACGCACTGCTTCCATAATCATGACTGCGCTTTGCGTTGTGGAGAGAATTTTGGGACAATATCGGGCATATTGCAGATAGCGTCCGGGATGAACTGTACGCGAGAGCAACCACCAGACAATTGTACAAGCGACGACAAGGAACATACCATCCACCCACCCGAAAGGGTATGGACGAAAGAGGAACGTCAGCAGATACAAGATGACGCCGACGGTCAGGCTAAAACCAATTTTTTTATGAAAATTTCCTGTTTGGATCACTGGTCTGGCATAAAGGCTTTACCAGCACTAAAAGTGTTCAATGTGCCGAGATTCTCAGCTTGTCAACGGCTAGAAAGCTTACCTGTGTAATATGCAGATCCTTTTTATACAAAAATTGGTTTTCAGAAAATTCCATCTCCGAAATTACTCTGCGGGTGAGCTGGAGACCGATTCAAGCCGGATGAGTGAGTATGCAAATGGTTTTCCGGCAAAGAGCGCTTTCGTTTTGGGCCAAACTGCACCGAACAGATCACTTTTCCGATATGCGTTCAGGGCTTCTTCGGAAGTCCAATGCGAGTAGGTGTATCGTACGCTCGGGTCATGCTGGTCAGCATGTAATTCCAGATGAAGACAGCCGGGGAAACGACGAATAGAGGCTTTACTCTGGTCAAAAATGGCCTGAAAAGCCGACAATTGGTCAGCTTGAAACTGCATGCGGACAATACGGATAATCATGACCTGAATCTGCGAAAAGTCCAGACAAGGGCAAAATATCCTGCCTCAATCCTGCGATTTTTCTTACGCCATACGTTATTTCATGAGAGCAATATTTTTTCCGGCTCCTCAAAAAACTATATTGATTCACTATTCATCCAAACGATTGTCATTCAATACTTTTTATTCATGAGAGTTATCTTGGTATGCTTGCTGCTTTCCTGCCTGACCCAATTTGGGATGGCCCAGGAACGTATGTGGGTTTTTTTCACAGATAAGGGACCAGAGGTAAATTGTCAGCTGACACAACCCGAAAACCTGTTGGGACCCGAAGCGATCGCTAAACGCAAACAACTGTCGATTCCGTTGACGGAATCAGATGTCCCGGTTTATGCAGATTATGTTGCCCAAACCGCTGAAATTGCTCAACCAATTTCCCGCTCCCGCTGGCTCAATGCAGTCGTGGTGGAAGGAGACGCAAAAGATTTCCAGCAGATTCTGGATCTCCCCTTCGTGCGTGATATACGCCCGGTGGCGACCCTGGTTAAGGCTGCTTACAATGAAGCAGAGCTGCCGCAGGCAGATGAAACATTCATGGAGGAAGATCCCATCGTCTCTCCGTTTCAATACGGTCGCGCCCGTCATCAGAATGACATGGTCCAGATCATGCCACTCCACGCGAAAGGCGTAACTGGAAAGGGCGTTAAAATCGCAGTCTTTGATGCCGGATTTCGTGGTGCAGACACCATTGATGTATTTGATTCTCTGCATACTGCTGGCCGTCTGCTGGCAGCCTATGATTTCGTAGATGACGACAAAGATGTATACCATGCCTCAGCGCACGGGACACAGGTTCTCTCGACCATCGCCGCGAACCTACCCGGTAAAATGGTCGGAACTGCTCCACATGTTTCAGTCATTTTGTGCCGCACAGAGGATGCCCGCTCCGAGACGCGCCAGGAAGAACACAACTGGGTCAAAGCAATGGAATGGGTCGACTCGATTGGCGTAGACATCATCCATTCCTCTTTGGGATATTCTACTTTTGACACCCAGGATGAGAGCTATACGTATGAGCAGATGGATGGGAACACGACCATTATCACCAAAGCAGCAGATGTAGCTGCCGCCAAAGGCATTCTGGTAACTGTCAGTGCCGGGAATGAAGGCAATGGTACCTGGCATTACATCACCGCACCTTGTGATGGCGACTCAGTACTCTGTATTGGCTCAGTCAATCGCTATCAAAAGCGTTCCAGCTTTTCTTCATTCGGCCCGGCGGCAGACGGCAGAATCAAGCCAGACGTTGTGGCCATGGGATCGCGTACGACTGTTGCCTCTCCCAGTAACCGCATTTCTTCTTCCGATGGAACCTCTTTCTCCGGTCCGATTGTGGCAGGACTGGTCGCTTGCTTGCGACAGGCGCATCCAGACCGCTCCAATATGGATATCATCAAAGCCATCCAACTGAGCGGCGACCAGACCAGCATGCCCGATGAAGAGTACGGTTATGGTATTCCAAGGGCTTATATGGCGGATTCATTGCTGAGCAATGTAGAAGATCTATCGACGGTCTCCATCGAAATCGCAGAGAAGCCCAAACGCGGTCGCAAAGCAAAACCGGCCAGTGGCGGGATGCCCGTCATTCGTTCTGAGCCTCAATTCACCGAAAACCCTCAGACAGTTTTGGATCAGTCTCCCAAGCTCCTGAAAGTAACCACTGCGGCCTCTGGCGCAAAGATCAAAGACGTCAAGGTTATGCGCGGGCGCAAACGTGTCAGTCTGGGTGCAAAAGGGATGAAACTGAACAAAAAGCAAACGCTGGCCAAAATCAAACTGAAAGACCTGGCGGCAGATCAGTATTACATCGTTGTAAAAACGGACCAATACGAGGAAAAAATTCCTTTCGAAGTAAAATAGGCCCTTCGGCCAAAATTATGTAAGATAGCCCTGTCGGAATCCCTCCGGCAGGGTTTTTCGTATCAGAGGACAAAACACCACCCTATGATTCAGGACATCTTCAAGGCATTTCAATATTACAGGCGGGCGGCTTCGCTTATCTCCAAACACAGGCTCTGGCGTTATGTCATTTTACCGGGCTTGTTGAGTACCCTGGTCATGGGTCTGCTGATTGCCGGTCCGGTACTGGGATTCATCAACAGTGATCTTTCGGCCTCTCTCGTCAATGCCTGGCCATTTGAATTCGGAAAAGGCTTGGTGGAAGGCTTATCTGGTATTCTGGTGGGTCTGCTCTCGATTACCCTGGTCTTTTTTCTCGGAAAATATGTCATCCTGATTGTCGCATCACCTTTTATGGGACCGCTTTCTGAGAAAATGGAAACCATCGTACGCGGCTATAAGGTCGAAATCACGTCTAATTTTCTCGCCGATCTGATCCGGGGCATTCGTATTTCCCTACGCAATCTGATCAGGGAGATTCTGCTGACTTTTTTGTTTCTGTTGTTTAACCTGATTCCACTTATCGGCTCCATTGTCGGGACCATTCTGACCTTTTCAATAGAAGCGTATTATGCGGGATTTGGCAATATGGATTACACCCTGGAACGCAAGCACTATTCTGTGAAGCAATCAGTTGCTTTTGTCGGACAAAACCGCGGGCTGGCCATTGGCAATGGAATTGTGTTTCTGCTGATGCTGATGATCCCTGTGATTGGTTGGTTTCTGGCGCCTGCCTATGGGGCAGGAGCGGCGACCCTTGCCTCTATCGAGCGCATGGATAAATTGAAGGCGGCAAAGCCTAACTGACCCTATTGGGGCACTTCACCTTTTCTTTAGGCCATTTCGCCGACTTTCACTGTCCACAAGCAGCTGAAATCTCGCAATTTCCATCTGGACCAAACGAGATTTTATGCGTGCTCTTATTCGGTTTAGCCTTGTCTTCCTCCTCCTTGTTTTATTTCCTCCCAAGCCGCTTGTTGCCCAGCGCTTTCTACAAAAAGGACAGCCAATGCCTGGCCGCCCCTTTGTGATCGTGCTGGTCGACAATGAACATCGGGAAGCTTTTCTGCAAAAATATCAGACGGCCGAAAGTGCAGCAGGAAGCTGCTTCCTTATCACGGATGCAGCCACAGACGTATCCTCATTACGGGACAGCCTAAACCAACGGATCAGCCGAAACTGGCGGATTGATAAGCAACGGATTTACCTGCTCATTGTGGGGGATCAACACCTTTATGATCGTTGCCAGGCTTGGCAAAGAGACATTTTTGCGGCGGAGTACTGGCTGCTGACCGCGGCAAAACCGAGGCAAGCCGATAAGATCAATCAGGCAGATTTTGGCAGTGCAGACCTTGATAAGTTGATGGCATATTTTCGCCCTCGTTATGTGTGGATATCTGAGATCAAGCAGATCGAGTCACAACATATGCAGATGATTGGAGATCAAAGGGAAAAAGGCGGTTGGGGGATCAAATATCATCTGGGAATTCCGCAGGTCAGGCGGTCAGATAGCTGGACGCCGAAGGCGATTTCCTCCGTCAACCTACATGGTTTCTACAATCTGGGACCAGGACTTGCGCTGACAGCTGATATGTTGGGGAGTGCGAGAATCCCGAAGCCACAAAGTGAATTGCAATCACAAATTTTCAGTCAAATTGATATCGGTTCGATTCTCAATGGAACCGCAGATGAGCAGGAAATTCGCATCCGGGGAACCTTCAACGGCTTTGTCAATCTTCAGGCCCAGTTGGGACTAAGAAAGCGGGTCAAACTCGGGAGGAGGATGCACCTCTATGGAGAGGTGGGACTCCAACTGAGTATGTTCCAAAGCTTCGAAATAGAGATTGATACGACCATCCTCTTTGATCCTTCTGATCTTTTCTCAGGCGGCAGTCCAGGGAGTGCGTTGGGGTTTGATCCTTCTGCATCCGGGACACTTGGAGATGGAGGACGCATTGGTGCAGTTAATCCAGGTCCATTTGGGGGGATTGGCATGCGGCTGAACCTTGGAGATAAGGCCGCCTGGGATTTTTCCGCCCGATATCAGACCAGTTTTGCAGCCTTCCGACCGGAAGGGGCATATACCAAATTTATGAGTTTTCAGACTGGGCTGATCTTCCGAATCAATCAGAAGAGATTGACATATTATGAGTACATCAGGAAGCGGTAATTGAGCGTTTTATGCTCATGGAAAAAGGGCCTCTGCAATAGCGGAGGCCCTTCCTTTTAATATTATATACAAAACACCTC
>JBCBZF010000770.1:0-3620 GCA_039815525.1 Bacteroidota bacterium
AATATTGGCAGGTTTAAACGGGTCGATGGATCTATCTGTCCTGTCAAAATCCCTTCATGGAAATCCCGATTGATCTCAGCAATCTACCTCGGCGGGAATGGGTAAGCATGTCCAAAAGAATCACCAAAGGAAAAGCCTCGGCTGCAACGGATCAGTTCAGAATAGAAGTCCGGAAAGAAGATCTACCTCGCATCAAGGCCGCGAGGTTCCTGATTGATGAAATTTCCATTCAGAAAGTCCAGCCTTAAGCCTTCCTGATATGGATGCTCCACAAAAAAATACCTTTTTCTACGCCACGGTTGTGGCGATAGGCGGTTTTCTGTTTGGCCTTGATGCGGCCCTGATCTCCGGAACCATCAACTTTCTTACCCAGGAATTCTCTCTCACTGACTGGCAGGTAGGAACCGCGGTCAGCGCACCCGGTCTGGGGGTTTTGATCGCTCTGCCCATCGCTGGCTATGCAAGTGATCTTTTGGGACGAAAAAAGACCTTACTCATCATTGCCGGATTGTATCTGATTTCCGCTTTGGGCTCGGCTTTGGCACCGAATTATGGGATGCTTGTTGCCGCGCGTCTATTGGGTGGTTTGGCATTTAGTTCGATTACGCTGGCTTCCATGTACATAGGCGAAATTGCTCCGGCAAAGTGGCGGGGGCAACTTGTCTCCATGACACAGATCAACATTGTGATCGGCTTGTCTGCGGCATATTTTATCAACTATCTGATCCTACAGCTCACCCATTCGGAGGCTGCCTGGGTGGACAATCTGGGCATTCGTACCTCTCCCTGGCGCTGGATGCTGGGCACGGAAATTCTGCCTGCCATGCTTTGGATGCTCATGTTGCTGTTTATTCCCCGCAGCCCCTATTGGTTGTTGCTGAAAGGAAAACAGGATGAGGCTGAAGCGGCTTTGCGGAAGATGAATCCGCCGGGTGTCATTCCGCAAAAGATCGCAGAAATACAGGAAAGCCTGGCGCAGATCAGTGGCCCGCGTTCCCTGGGTAGTCAATTCAAGAAGATTTTTGGCCGACCCATGCGACTGACCCTGATCATTGCCGCGACCATCGCCATTGCGCAGCAGGCAACCGGCATCAATGCGGTTTTATTTTATGCACCGACCATTTTTGAGCAACTAGGCATTGGGACAGATGCGGCCTTCATGCAGGCGATTTGGATTGGCTTGACAGGACTGGTTTTTACGGCACTGGCACTATGGCTGATTGATAAATTGGGACGCAGACCTCTGATGATCTGGGGAATGCTTTGGATTGTGGCCAGTTTGGCCATTTGTTCATTGGGTTTTCATCTTGCTGATTACAGTTTGAGCCGGGAAGCCATTTCCGAATGGCCGGATCAGGTGCAGCAGCAACAGCTTGAGCCGCTTGTGGGGACAGTTTTTGGCAGTGATACCGCATTTAAGCTGGCCGTTCAAGAGGCTTTGGGGGAAAGCGCCGCCCGCGAACAAATTGGGACACTCCTGCAAAAAGCTGCCAATCTCAACACCACGCTGATTTTGCTTGGGATTCTCAGTTTTATTGCGGCCTTCCATTTTTCGGTCGGGCCGATCATGTGGGTGCTCTTGTCTGAAATCTTTCCAATCTCCGTTCGGGGAATCGCCATTCCGCTTTTTGCCTTATTGTCAAGCGTCATCAACTATCTGGTCCAGCAATTCTTCCCCTGGCAGTTGGCGCAGATGGGCAGCGCCGCCATCTTCCTGTTTTATGCTTCAATGGTCGCGATTGGACTGCTGGTTCTTTTCCGCTTTCTGCCTGAAACCAAGAATCTTTCGATCGAAGAAGTCCAAAAAATCCTTCAGCGGGAGAAAGCTGAACAAAAGCCCGTTTTGCAATAGAAAATCCCTCAAGCCCTCGATTGATGAAAAAAATATTTCTCAGCTGTTTGTTGATTGGTGCAGTGGTTTTCAGCCGTGCGCAAGAGCGAGGCATCATTAATAATTCCCGAAGTGATTATGTCTCATTCAAAAGCATCGACATTGGCGATTGCCGATGGACGGAAGGATTTTGGGCCGATAAGTTTCAGGTCGCAGCCGCAGTCATGCAGCCATACATGGCCAGCCTGCTCAAAGGAGACATTGGCCACGCTTACAACAATTTCAAAATCGCTGCCGGACTTAAAAAGGGAGAGCATAAGGGCTTTTGGTGGCATGATGGCGATTTTTACAAATGGATAGAAGCTTCCGTTTACATCTATGCCATCAACAAAGATTCTGCTCTCCTGACTGATCTGGATAAAATCATCACGGTGATTGGAAAAGCACAATTAGAGAATGGCTATCTCTCGACGCCCATGATCATCAAAGGGATTCCGCCCTTTTCCAACCGTCGATATCATGAACTCTACAATAGCGGCCATTTGCTGACCGCTGCCTGCATTCACCATCGGGTTACTGGCCAACATAATTTTCTGGACATTGCCCGCAAACATGCGGACCACCTCTATGACCAATTTCATCCTCAGCCTCCGGAACTGGCCCGATTTGGTTTTAACCAAACCCAAATCATGGGACTGGTGGAGTTGTATCGGACCACACAGGATAAAAAGTATCTCGAATTGGCAGAAATCTTTATCAACATGCGGGGCAAGAGCAAAATCGAGCATACCCATGGAACCAAAGGCTATCCGATCGGAGACATGGTCCAGGAACGGGTGCCACTGCGAGAAGAAACGGAAGCAGTTGGCCATGCAGTTCTGGCGCTCTACTATTATGCCGGAGCCGCGGATGTGTATGCTGAAACGGGTGAAAAAGCCTTGATTGAGGCGCTGGATCGCCTTTGGGACAATGTTGTCAACCACAAAATGTATGTAACCGGAGCGGTTGGACAAGCACATCATGGCGCCTCGAGCCGGAAAGACCTGATCCAGGAAGGTTTTCTGGGAGAATACACCATGCCCAATTTGAATGCCTATAACGAAACCTGCGCCAATATCTGTAACGCTATGTTCAGCCAGCGCATGCTGAGCATCAGAGGCGGAGCCAAATATGCAGATGTGATGGAATTGGTCCTGTTCAACAGTGCGTTGTCAGGTATCAGCCTGAAAGGCAAAAGCTACTTTTACAGCAATCCACTCCGCAAAATTGCGGGAGCGTTGGATTATGACAAGATGAACACGGAGTTCCCGGTGCGCCAATCCTATCTGAAATGTTTTTGCTGCCCACCCAATTTGTTGCGCACCATTGTCAAATCTTCTGCCTGGGCATATAGCAAGACCTTAAATGGAATTTCTGTCAATCTCTATGGCGGGAATGAGTTGCAGACCACTTTGTTGGATGGATCTGTCCTGCGACTTGAACAGAAAACACTTTACCCCTGGGAAGGTCAGGTGACAATCACAGTTAAGGAATGCAAAAAAGAGGCTTTCGACATTCTGCTTCGCATTCCCGATTGGGCAGGAAATACACGCATCACGGTCAATGGCGCCACTATTTCGGGAAAGATTCTGCCCCGGTCTTTTGCCAAACTCAAACGCAAATGGAGGCCGGGTGATGTGATAAGGATAGAGATGCCCATGGATGTTCAGTTGATGGAAGGGCATGCACGCATTGAAGAAGTACGCAATCAGGTCGCCATCAAACGGGGACCAGTCGTCTATTGTCTGGA
>JBCBZF010000219.1:0-7863 GCA_039815525.1 Bacteroidota bacterium
AGGCAGTCTTTCTCATGATCAGCGGGATTGAGATTGTTGAAAGCGGATCGTAGAAGGCGCAACGCCAAAGCTTGAACGCAACTGTAATTCCGGAGAAACCCTGCGCAGGCCAATTTTGATCAGCGCCAGATGATGAATGGCATGCTCAATGTTGTGAATGACTTCCCGCTCAAAACAGGTCGGTGTCTGAATTGGATTATTTGCCTCGATGGAATAATTCATTTCAAGGACCAGCTTTTGCGGTACTTCGGGTTTATGGAGACGGGTCTCAATCTGGTCAATGCAGGCCAGAGCAAAAACCGGATCTTGTTCTATCCGCTCATCGCGTTGGCGGGCTTCATAATTGATGATACCGGAGGGTGCCTGCCGAATCAGACATTGAAAAAATTCGATGAAGTGGCGGGTGTGCTGGCCGATGCTTGACCCGGCATACAGCTCCAATGGTCGTGTGTAAATCGCTGTATCCAATCTCTCCAAATAGAAACGGGCATCCGCAAACACAGCGCTGACGGCTTCTGTCAGTCCCATGAAATATCGTGGTTTGTTAGGTTCCTTGGTGTCCCGGTTCTACGAAAAGAAAGTGTGTGATGTTTTCTTCTCTACTCCAGTGGACACACAACAAATTACGTGAAGATCTTGAATTTTGAGGAATTGCAAGGGTGATTGGCTGACAAAACCGAAGGATTTATATAAAAATTGATATGTATGGAGAACAAGAGATGCCTAGGGGTTCTGAAACGAGGTTCAGAAGGACAAGATTGGCGGTTTTCTGCCTGCTTGTGGGCAAGCTTCTCATTGTATATCTGACTCCACTTCCTTTCTAAAGGACGTGTTCTATCCATCAATCCGTACAATATCATTCGAATTAAGATGCATGATCCACCAATCATTCACCTGGGCCATTTTCCCTTTGATCCGCACGGGTTCCGCTACTTTGTCCAGCACTTGATCATTGAGCATCTCCCCTTCCGGACCAACCAAAATAATGTAGTCTGTCTCTCCGTTTTCCTTCATCTTCAATACGGGCGGAATCCCACCCGAAATACAGCGAATCGCACAGGAACGGTGCGGCTTCTTCTCGCCTGGCTTCATGACACCGAAGTAGCATTTGGGATCGATGATTTCCCCAGTCATGCTCACCTCATCCTGTTCAAGCACACGAATCAGTGGTGGCCCATCCGCTTTCACCTCCATTAGAGAGGCTTTCCCTTCGCTTAATTCCATCAACAATTTCCCTTCATCGTAGATCAAGGTACCATTTAGGGTGATTTGCTTCCCGTCCAGCTCACCATGCTCAGCCTCCATCTTACCCAGATCCCCCCGGGCACCAAATTTGCCAAAACTCACCAGCAAGACACCTTGTCGCTGTGCATCCCCCATTAGATCAGTGCCATGATCGAGTTCCAACATAGGAACCGGCTTCATCCGCAGTGTACCCGTCAATTGTGTATAGCGCCCAAATTCAAAGTTGGATGGAGAAAAGGCTTTCTGACTGCGTACCAATATAAAGGCTGTAGTTGCTACCAGGATCAGTAAGATCAGTACCACCCAGACCAGGTATTTGGCAATGCCTACGGGGGCCTTTTTGACATATCCGATATAGAATTCGTCTTGCTGAGACATTCTGTTGCTGCTTTTTATTTAGTGATCACAACCGGTTCCCGAAAGGTTCCTTCCGGATGTGGTTGGGGATGTACCCATACGTCATCACCAATCAATTTCACATCATAGGTCGTGACTTTTTCCTTGAAAGGTGGCGGCGATTGCCCGTCTTCCGGACGATACTGATAGCCATGCCAGGGGCAAGTGATACAGCCATCCACGATTTTGCCTTCTCCCAGGGGACCATTCTGGTGTTTGCAGATATTATTGACGGCGGAGAGTTTGCCATCATATTTGAAGATGGCGATATTTTCGCCCTGGGTCAGCACCACCTTCGCACAATCTTCTTTGATTTCATCCACCGTACACACCTTCACAAAGCCTGCCTCTTCCAAAGTCGGTTCGATATGATTCTTTGGGCCAAAGGCGGCGCGGAGGTGTAAGCCAATCAAGACGATCATCCCAATCAACATTGCCCAAATGCCCCAATTGGCAGATTCCAACTGCACCACCCCCAGCATCACATGCATGACCACCAGTGCATAGGCGACATAGACCATCATGTGCAGGGCTTTCCAGATGCGCGGGCTGAGATTGTGAAGCCAAAAGTCATGACTGGTGGCCGCCATCAGGAAGAGAATGATCAGGGCAAAAAAGCCAAGTGGCTGGAAGGGAAAACGCAGCAGCGATCCGTAGTGGGTATTGGACAAAAAGATTGAGGCAATGGGATTCAGGTCACCCAAAGCGTGAAATTGAATGATCGAAAACACACCATGAATGAGGGCAAAGAGAAACATGCTTACGCCCAAATGGCGGCGATTGTAGAGGACCGGCAGCCAGCGCGGATTGATGCGACTCATCGGACCGATGAGCAGGATCACATGCAGCATGGTCAAGGCCAAACTGCCACTGGCACGGATGATGAGGGTTTCTGCGGTGATTTCGGGATAAAAGCTCGCCTGCAAACCGATGAAAAGCCCCAGAAACAGGACAATCAATCCCAGCATGACCAGGTCATAGCGTCGTTTTTGGCGATTCCAGAGCACCGCCTGATAGGATATTGCCATAGGATCAGGGACTTAGGGTGATCATTTCCAGCACATCTTTTGTCAAACCATTCTGGATCTGTACGTACAGCCTGGGAGCCACAGACATGGCCGAATCAAGCTGAAAGCGATGGCGTTTTTCGCCACTCAATACACCCAGTAAACCTCCTTGCGTATCTTCGTTTTTGGATATATACAGCAGAAAGGAAGGGCCATGCAGACCATGGGACTCAACGTCTAACATGCGGCCATTTTCAGTATCCGTTAGATAAAACTTGCAGCAATTTCCCATGGCAGCAAACTGTGTTTCAGTCGCCGCCGGCAGTTGGGCTGATGGTGATTCAGGTACCACCATCCAGGCCGCACCAAATCCGAGGGGTAACAGCACTGCCAGTGCCAGCCACATAAAGCGATGTCGTTGTCGAAGTGCAGGCGTCATCTGTGTCTATTTTGAAGCCATTTACGCAGTAAATAGGGCCAGAATGCGATGGAGCCGGGAATGATCAGGAGTTTGAAGCCCCAACCACTTTCCGTTGCGCCTTCATCGATTTTTCTCACCCCTGTGAAGGCAAAGAGAATTGCAAACAGCAGACCAATGCCTAAATACATCAGGAAGACATTGACCAGGATAATGACCAGCGTTTCCATATCAAATCAAGCTTACATCAGTAATGATTTCCAATACCGCCGGGCCGTCCTGCTGAAACAACTCCTGCATTTTTCCGACCAGTTCTGATCGATCAGTCACCCGATGGCCCCAGGCCCCACAGGATGTAGCGTATTCGGCAAAATTGGGATTCCGCAGGCTCGTCTGCCAGACTTCTAGTTCAGCAGCGCGTTGTTCCTTAGAGATTTTACCCAGTTCACTATTGTTGAGCAAAATGAGTTTGATATCCATATTGTATTTGACCGCAGTCGTGATTTCGCCCAAATACTGCACAAAGCCACCGTCCCCAGCTACCGCAACCACCGGCCGTTCGCCTTTGACAGCTGCCCAGGCTCCCATTGCAGCCGGATAGGCAAAGCCAATCGATCCCAGATAGCCTGACATGAGGAAGTTATTGTGGCTTTTGCTTTCGTAATAGCGTCCAAAAGAGTATGCATTGTTACCAACGTCTACACACATCACCGCATTTTCCGGCGCGGTCTGGTTCATCGCATCAAACACAGCGATCGAACTGAGGCCGGTTTCTTTTTCTTCCAGCAAACGTCTTTCCTTCTCTTCCCGCCAGATCTTCCAGCGGCTCGCAACTTGTGTACGCTGATCTTCCATGTGATCTGCATCACCCAATGCCTCTTTCAAGAGTTTGGTGGTAACGGATATTTCTCCCCAGACGGCTGCGTCTACTTTGTGGAACTTGCTCAAGGCCAAAGGATCGAAGTCAACCTGAATGGTCGGCAGTTTGGGAGAAATGCCGGTATGTTTGGAGAAAGATGCCCCAAAAACCAATAGGAGGTCGGCCTCATTCATGAACCATGAGGCGACGGGTGTCCCACTGCGACCCAGCACCCCACCTGCCAGTGGATGATGATCGGAAATCTGGCCTTTCCCCTTGAAAGTTGTGACCACCGGACAGCCAAATTGCTCGGCCAAAGCAATGATACCATCCATGTGGAAGCGTGCGCCATGCCCGGTAATGATCAGTGGGCGTTTCGCCTTTTTCAATAAAGCAATCGCCTGATCCAGACTTTCCTGGGGCGGCGCGATTTGCAGGGCCGTGATGCGTCCTGCCGGCGTTTGCGCTTTGGCCCCTTCTGGTGCAGGGGCAATCTGCACTTCATCCGGGAAGGTGAGGTGCGATACATCCCGCCTGAGAATGGCATGTTTGACCGCCAGGCTCATCAGCTCGGCATGACGGGATTGAACCAGGGCTCTTTGGTTGAATTCTGCTACGGTATTGAATGCACGCACCAAATCCAATTCCTGGAAATTACCTGTCCCAACCACCTGCGTATCGACTTGTCCGGTCAGCGCCAGAATGGGCGCACGGTCAACCTTCGCGTCCCAAAGACCAGTGAACATATTGGTCGAGCCCGGACCGGCGATGGCGAAACAAGCCGCCGGGCGTCCGGTCAGCTTGCCGTATGCAGAAGCAGCAAAAGATGCCGCTCCTTCATGGCGAATGCCGAAGTAGCGCAGTTTGCCTTTGGCTTCCTGCCGCCGCATGGCGTCAGCGAAACCCAGATTGGAATGTCCAACCATCCCAAAGACAGTATCCACCCCCCAATTGACCATGGTCTCAACCATGATGTCAGAAACGGTGGTTTGATGCTCTTCCTCTTCTTCAAGTGCAACATAAACCGCTCCACCTTCCACTTTGGTCAGGTAGGTAGGAACTCCGTCCTCATGACTACCGGGCGATTTGCCGGTGCAGGGATGGAAGTCCCAGCCATGCCAGGGGCAGCGAAGCCAGCCATTTTCGATGGAGCCTTCCCCCAGCGGACCGCCCTGGTGGGGACATTTATTGTCCATGGCAGAAATCTTTCCCTCAAAATGGGTCAGACAAATGCCGTGGTGTCGGGCTGTCACTGTCATGACCCGTCCTTCCGGCAGATCGGAGACATCGTCCAGCACTTTATACCAGTTCATGAAGCTCATGGGATATTATGGATTGACACCCGCGTAGCGAATGCCGGTTAGTCGGTAGATATCGTGATTGAAGGTACTCAGATCATCGAAATTGAATTCGGAAATATGCGCATGGCCGCAGGCTCTGGCAACAACCTTGATGAGGTCATTGGTTGCGGTCAGGAAATTGTAGAGCTGTTGGGCGGACTGATCGATCTTGAGTCTGGCCCGCAGATGTTCTTTCTGGGTTGCGATGCCCACCGGGCAGTTGTTGGTGTTGCAGGCGCGCATGCCCTGACAACCAATCGCCTGAAGGGCGGAGTTGGAAATGGCGACGGCATCGGCGCCCATCATCAGGGCTTTGGCAAAGTCTTCGGCGACCCGCAAACCACCAGTAATCACCAGCGACACACCATCAGCACCGACTTTGTCGAGGTGCTTCCGAGCTCTTGCCAGGGCAGGGATGGTTGGGACATTGATGTGATTTCGCAGAATGGTCGGTGCCGCACCGGTTCCTCCCCCTCGTCCATCCAGTATGATGTAGTCCGCACCCGCTTCCAGCGCAAAATCAATGTCGTCTTCAATACGAGATGCAGCAAGTTTGAAGCCCACCGGGATACCGCCCGTTTGCATTCTCACTTCTTCTGTAAAGCGGCGAAAATCTTCTACGCCATGAAAGTCCGGAAAGGTCGCCGGGCTGATGGCAGTCTGCCCAATTTCAAGCCCACGCACAGCAGCAATGGCTTCGGTGACTTTGTGGCCGGGCAGGTGTCCACCAGTTCCGGTTTTGGCTCCCTGACCACCTTTGAAATGGAAAGCCTGCGCTTTTTTTACTTTATCCCAACTGAAACCAAACTTCGCACTCGCCAATTCATAGAAATAGCGATGATTGCTGGCCTGTTCTTCCGGTAGCATACCGCCTTCCCCAGAACAAATCCCGGTTCCAGCCATATCTGCACCTTTGGCCAGTGAGATTTTTGCCTCAGATGACAAAGAACCAAAAGACATATCCGACACAAAAATCGGCATTGACAGCACCAATGGTTTTTTTGCATTGGGGCCAATGATTACTTCAGTCGCAACTGCTTCTTCGTCCAGCAGCGGACGGCGGGAAAGCTGAGCAGGTAAAAATTGAATGTCTTCCCATTTGGGCAAAGTGTCCCGATCAACGCCCATCGCCTCTGTGGGGCCGTGATGCCCGTAGTTTTTCAGCCCATTGCGGGCCAGTTCCTGTATGTAGCGGGTAAATGGCTCTGTTGATTCGGGATGAGTATCTTCATATTGTCCCAGATATTGGTCCCGTTTGAAAGCTTGGGGATGTAATTCCTCAAATGCTACCACATCGGCTTTGTCTACATAGACTTCGCCCAAATGAATGACTGCCGGAAACTTGTGCAGAACCTCTGCATTGTTGTACTCACTCACGCCCGTATCGACCCGATAGTCCCAATTGTGTACGCCACAAATCAAGTTATCGCCATCGACGTGCCCATCTGACAACAATGCCCCCCGGTGGAGACAACGACCGTACAGCACAGAAATCTGATCGTCAAAGCGGACAACGACCAGATCAGTTTTTTCCACCTGTGCATGCGCGGGAATACGATCTTCTAATTGGTCAAAATGTGCCACACTGACCGGTTCATGCAACTGGTCAAGGCTAAGATGTTCGTTCATGTGTCTTTCTCCTAAAAAATAAATGGAATAGACCTGCGGGAAAGTAGCTTAGGATTCGTCAATGAGTTTCATCTCATCGATCAAATGACTGGCCCCGGCCAGTTTGTCGATGATGAACAACACGTAGCGGATGTCCACGCTGATGTTTCGACACTGATTGACATCATAATTGACATCGCTCATGGTGCCTTCCCAATTCCGGTCAAAATTGAGCCCAACCAGATGTCCATCACCATTGAGGAGCGGACTCCCGGAATTCCCACCTGACGTATGATTGGACGCAATGAAGCACACCCGCAATTCGCCATCTTTCCCATACTTACCATAGTCTTTGGCAGCATGTAAATCGAGCAGCTTTTTGGGGAGATCGAATTCGCTGTCGCCAGGTTTGTATTTTGCGACCACACCATCCAGTGTGGTGTAGAACTTATACCGCACCCCATCATTGGGTTTCATGCCTTCCGCTTTGCCATAGGTTAGCCTGAGGGTGAAATTAGCGTCCGGATAAAAGGTCTTCTCTGCAAAAACTTCCCGCTGGGCCTTCATGTATATTCGGTTGAGTTCATCAATCTGCTCATTCATGGCCACAAATTGTGGCTGATTGTTGAAGTAGACATTGAACACATCACTCATGAGGGCGTAGGCAGGATCAGCTACCGCCATTTGAATTGAAAAATTATCCAGCCAGGCGTTGAAGCGGCTTTCATCAGTAAAATGAGAATTGGCGAAAAGGTCTTTGGCGAAAGCGGCAAAGTCACCCTGGTAGCGTTCCTTGACAATCCGCATGACGGTTTGCGGTTGTTGATCGGCTGGTAGTGCCTCAGAAGTAGCCTTTAACATGCGGGCTGTGATTTCTTCATCAATGGCAGCAGAGTAGTTTTTGAAAAAGTTTTTCCCATACTTTCGTAGCTTTTCTACCTGTTCGTCCATCTGCTCCTGAGTCGGATTTTCGCCTAGCTCTCCCAATGC
>JBCBZF010000259.1:0-7371 GCA_039815525.1 Bacteroidota bacterium
GTCTGGCCATCGCATGCGCGTGATGGGGGCACCGATCCAGGCTCAAACTTTCTCAGCTGTTGGCGCAGCGCCGTCAGCCATCGCTTACAACGAGATTCCAGTCGACGCTGGACATTTTTCAGACCAATGCCACCGGTGTAGTCCTTCTCTGTACCAGGAATCCGGTCCGGAGACTTGGCGTTTTCCACCTTAAAAGTAAGATAGTCCTGATTGACATTCAGACTGATGGCAATCCATTTGTTGTCAAGTTCGTCACTCACACCATGTTTAAAGCTATTTTCCACAAAAGGCAAAAGCAACATCGGTGCGATCTGGGTATTGTCAATTTGGCCGGTTACATCAAAGAAAATCTCCAGCGAATTCCCATAACGGATTTTTTCCAGGGCGATATAATGGTGTAAACATTCAACTTCTTTGGCCAGTGGGACAAAAGGAGAACGTGTATCATACAACATATAATTGACCAGGCCGGACAAACGCAGGACCACTTCAGGTGCCTGATCAGATTTTTTCAATGTGAGCGAATAGAGATTGTTTAAGGTATTGAACAGGAAATGCGGATGAATTTGCGCCTTGAGAAAATTGAGTTCTGCTTCCAGTTTTTCACGTTCCAACGCCCGCGATGCCCGCTCAAAATGGGACCATGATTTCTGAATCTTGATCGCCGAGGTAAGGACCACGACAAAAGAAACCATGATGGTATGGTGTAAAATTTTGCGCGGTTCCCAGAAATGCACAAAATCAATGTCAATGCCCTCGTATTGGATAGGGTAAATAACATGGTAAATCAGTACCCTTTGCAACAATCCAGCGATCAACAGCAGCAATACACCACTGATGGCAAACTCCCAATAGCGCTGCTCCAATAGAAAACGGGGGATCAGGACATAAATGGTGAGGTAGACAGTCAGTAGTTTAACTGGTAACAGAATGAGCTCAAAGCTGAGGGATTCGAGAAATGGATCTTCAGGTCCATTGATGAGGGCAAAAAACAGAAGGTAGGCAAACCAAAATAGCACGTGTGTCAGCAGACGATGCTGAAAAATACGCGCACTAAATGGAGGAAATTGCGTCATATTCTGCCTGGTGGAATATCTAAAAGTCTCATGAAAGGATCTGAAAACGAAACCAGCAATCGCTCTCTTCTATCAAAGTCCGGATTATTTCGACAAACGACAAGCAAATTCAGTCCAGTGACATCTTTCACACGACAAATACCATTGAGAGAAGAATACTGGGGTTCAGTCTTTCATATCCACCCATTAGGCGAAAAAAGATGCAAATGAGGTCTTCATGCAGCAACTTCATTTTACTTCATCTGAAAATCACCCTTGTGGTTTACGAATAAAGCGTTAGAGTTGTGTGTGCCCCTTTGGACCAAACTGGCCAAAGGGGTTTCTTTTTTAGTCCCTTTCAACGTTGGCGAATGTGCCGCCCTTGTCCTAAGGCAATTCTTTTTGCGTCCACTCAGTGCTGGCCATTTCCGGCTTGAGCCCCAGGTACATCTGGTCCTGACTGATATGCTGCTTCCTTGTGTACTCCATGGCTGGATTGATGGTATAATCGATCACAGATTCTTCAGCATCCCGTCCAGATGGATCGCCAAACATAAAGGAGAAACGACGTTCTTTTAGAAGGGTACCATCTTTTTCCATGAGTTTAAAATGTCGACTGTACCCGTACTCGCCCATCTCAGAATATGAGACTTCTAGTTTTTGTTCCCCCTTTTGGTAGCGGGTGATTTCGATCTCAGCGTCTCCTCCTGCTTCATGGCCGGATTTTACCTCTTCCCATTGGGTCAGATCAAACTTCCCAAAATGCTCAAAATCTAATTGCGTTTCAGAGATGATCCCATTCCCTTTCTCCTCCCCTGCTTTTCGGATTGCGCCTCCATACACCCAGCCTTCCTGATTTTCGGCAGTTTTGACTTTGTACCAACTGTCCTGGTACGTCTTACCACGAAGGACCATTAGCTTCGGTTCGGGAGATTGTTCACCCGTAAGGCTTAAGGGCGTTTGACTGTCAACTGAACCAACTATGTTTCCAGTAGTAGCGGGAGCATCCCGCAGATTGAGTTGATCAACCCATGAAAAGCGTAGCATTGGATCATTCTTTTCCGGTTCCCCACTAATTGCTTCATTGCCTGATTCAGGATTCTCGTCTGAATGAGAAGTAGCGGTACGATCAGGCTGACAAGAGAAGAGAAAGAATGATAAAAGGGAAAAAAGCCATAACTGGCTGACAGATTTGCGGGGGCTGACCATACAGATATTCAATTGAAGCAATATGATTCGATCCTTGGCAATATCAAGTTTTAGGTCATATCAATCAAGTAACTTCGTTGGGAATGGCAATAGTGGATCAAATAGCAGGGCTGGACTGATCCAGCTTGAAGCCCTTCCGAGAGTATTGGATGTGAGCCATCGATAAGCGAATGGCCTTTCTATGTTGAGGGAGAATTTGCCTGAGAGATTCTTTTGAAGAAATTGCGCGATGAGGTAGGATCAGGGGGAAAGCTCAGCGTTTCCCGACTAATTCGGCCATGCGTTTTTGGACGATTCGATCCCGATTTTGCTTTCGAAAGTTGAGGGAGCCTTCAACCTTCGCCAGAGAGGCCTCCAACTCGCGAATCCTGGTTGATTTTCCTTGAAAGGCTTCATTGCCTTTCATTTTTGCCAATTCATCCTGCAAGCCAGCTACTTCCATCTCTTTTTGTCTGAGACTGATATCAAACAGAGCATAGAGCGTCTTTTCCAGTTCTGCTACCAGAGATTTCCGCTCACTCTGGTCCGCTTCCTTTTGATAACGGGACAGAATGATGCTCATATCCATTTCCTTCTGTGCTTTCATCGCCTGAAAGTCTGCCAGACGCATATTGGCACGGCTTGGGGGTTGTCCCATAACTGAGGTAAACAGCAACAGGAGGGCCGGCAAAAGCCATAAGAGACGGTGTTTGAATATCCGGAAGGAAGTCAAAAACTGAGAGATGATGGTGTGTAGTTTGTTTGGCATGTTGATTTAAACGCTGAACAATTCAAGTATCTGATTTGCCAAAAAAAGAACAAGACAAGCGTTCACCTAATCTAACGTTTTTTTTCGCAGGAAGATTGCCTCAGACCAAATCCATCGGTGTGTTGATTTTCACAGCCTGATCTACAATAAAGCCTTCCCCAAAGGTAGCACCAATCAAATGTCCCATGTTTCGAGCCCTGGCTTCCAAAAAACGCCAGAATCTCTCTGTAGAGATATACGTCTGTTCTTCCTTGTGTTGTGGATTGAAAAACTGAGAACCATAAGCCTTGATAGCAGTCAGGCGTTTCTCATAATAATCAGAAATATCAACCACGACATCCGGTTGGAGTTCATGATCCTGGATGATGTGCATCACTTTTTTGGGGCGCCAATGCACTTGTTTCGCCCCGTCCCAATCTGTTTCCAGTTTGCGCAATCCACTGTACCAGGCTGCATCTCTGACCAATGCAGCGGCTTTTCCATGATCAGGATGGCGATCTTTGGGTGCATTGGTGATGATAACTTCTGGCTGGAAACGGCGAATTTGTTGGATAATGCCTCTCTGATGTGTCTCGTCATTGGTGAAAAAGCCATCTCGGTATCCAAGATTGTCCCGGGCATGAACGCCCATGATCTCGGAGGCTTTGGCCGCCTCTTCCTTTCGCAGTTCAGGCGTTCCTCTTGACCCCATTTCCCCTCTCGTCAGATCAACAATTCCGACCTTCAGGCCTGCATCAACCGCTTTCATCAGCGTGCCGCCGCAGCTCATTTCTGCATCATCAGGATGAGCTGTCAGCACGAGTATGTCCAGTTTCATGTATTTATTGAATCAGTATTTTTTCAGCATCTACCAAGATTCGGCCATCTCTTCGTTGAATCCGATGAATCCACACATACAGGCCTGGTGGAATGTTTGATGGAATAGAGACAGCAAATAAGCTGCGCAGATTCGTTTCTACATGACGCATCATTCTCTGACCTTCGATTGAGACCAACTCACCCGTATAGGTTTCCCAGGAACGAAGTCTGCTTAGATCCACTTCCAGTTCATGACCGATCCTTACTGGATTGGGATAGAGCTTGATTTGAGTGGCAATTTCAAGCAATGAAGGATCAAGCGAGGCGACTGGTGGTTCTCCATTCTGCATCTCAGGGCGGATCATCAAGGTCCCGGCAATGCCAGTTTGTACCCACACACCGCTGGAATCCCAGTAGGTACGGCTTCCATTGTCATTTGTAAAATCAAAGCCAATCCCAAGTGGATCTGCATTGATTTGCTGAACCCCTATCCACACCTGGCCGTCTACTCCCAGAGGATCAGTCAATGGATAGCGAAAAAAGGTATTGGGCTCGCTGCCATAGCGCACTTGCATACCAGCTACCTGCTGTAAGAGCAGTGAATCGGGATGGGGATCTTTCCAAACAGCCAGACGAAAGCTTTTACCATCCATATAAGTCGTCTGGGTAGTAACAGGATTGTAATTCACCGTTGGGACGAATGACATCCACACTGCTATCAGACTATCAGGGCGATCAAACACAAATTCGCTCCCAAACCCAAAGCCTTGATTGAGGCCAAAGCCAGCATCTGCCTCGCCATCATCGTATGCAAAAATCGAATCAACCCGAAATTCAGTTCGTAACTGATTGTTTTCAGGCCGACTGTCTGCTCCGTTCGGGATGCTTGCCGTCAGTTCAATGACACCATTGGTCGCAAAATTCTGATCATCAAAGGCAGAAAAAGAAACACTTGCAAATTGTGTACTGCTCAAGTTCAGTGCATTACTTTGCTGCGTGGTTCCACTGAAAGAATTGCCACCAATCGGATCACTAATCCCAGCCTCTGCTTGCGTACTTACTGCAGCATTGTCCAGATTGCTGTAACTGACAGCCACTGATTGCATTGGAACATCACTTGGATTGAGATGAAAGCGCGGTACAGCTGTGTAAGGAGCCAAAGGGGAGCTCAGCACCTGACTGGGGCTGATATCATCATAAAAGAGATCGAGATTGTTGCGATTTGGTCCCAGATACACATAGTCAAGATGCCAATGATCAAGCGCACCGTTTTGAGAGCCCCGGCTTTCGAAAATGAGTTGAAAACGGGTTTGAAAAAAATCAGCTTGTTTGATTGGCAGGATGTATTGGGTAAAAGGGCCTTGAGGGGTTCCTGAATCAGAGAATAGCGTAAATTCCTGATTGCTGTCTGGTAAAAAAACTTTTACCAGAAAAGAGTCTGTGCTTTCCGGGCGGTCTCCCCTACCCTGTGATTGCAGGAAAAAACTCAGAAAAAGATCATCATTCGCATCAAAACCAGACAAATCAATATAGTGTGAAACCAATTGGTCTGCCAATCCCCGACTGAGAGCGTCAATTTCATAGGGAACATTGAATCGGCTGACCCCATCAAAGCTGACCACACCTTGCGTAGGCGGATCGATGGCTTGGTTTCGGTTGACCAATGGTGCGTCGAAATTGTTCTCACTGACAAACCACAGGTTGGTATCAGGCATGGTACCTGGATACGAAAAATCATCAAAAAATGGATTAATGGCAGAGATGATCAGAGTATCAATTTGACGGACTTGTTTGTAAGCAGGCGTCCGACGCTGAAGGGTAGGCGCCTGAACATCAGCGTCAGAAATGATTACTGTTTGTGCATGCAGGCCGCATTGTATCAAGAGGAGGGTACAAGCCAGGACACAGCGGATTTGCTTCATAGGGACCAGTTTATGGTCAAATTTAGGGAAAAGAAAAGTGGCAGCCCATCCCATTCTGTATGGATCTGAACTTAAGTCAACAGCTGCCAGACATCATTACCTAGAATGAGAACCATCAGAACCAGAATAAACACCATCCCGATCTGCTGGGCAATGATGCGTACTTTGGTGGAAGGCTCCTTGCGGGTAATGCCTTCAATGAGAAGGAAGACCACATGTCCACCATCCAGAGCCGGTATAGGCAGGATGTTTACAAATGCGAGGATCATGCTCAGGATGCCTGTCAAATGTAAAAACCCAGGAATGCCTGCCTGGCGGAATCTTTGTAGAAAGACTTTGGCAATCTGAAACGGCCCCATGACGGACTTACGTGCTTCAACGCCCGGTTTGACCATGTTTCCGATACCTTTGGCGTTGGCGGCAACGAAGCCAAAGGCTTCTTTCGTACCAGGTCCATAAGCCCCAAAAAAGGAGTATTTGATGGTGTCTAAATTGAATACCCGCTCGGTTGCAGGCAAAACACCAAGTTTCCCAGTTGTGTCAGTATGAACCACAAGATTCAGAGTATCCGCATCACGCAGAACCATTACCTGCACATCCTGATTTACTTTGTCTTTCAGATAGGGTCTTAACTGACTGTATCGATTGACAGCCTGGCTGTCTACCGCAATGATTTCGTCGCCTGAGCGCATGCCTCCAGCAAAAGCCGGACTGATCATCTGTTCTTCGCCATCATCATTGCGAAAGGTATCTCTTACTTCAACCACTGCTGGAATGTCGGGCGTAAACATGCGCCCATTTATTTCTTTCCCATCAAAGTAATTCTGGATATTGCCTGGTATCTCAAGGCGAAGCAGTTCACCGTTTCGTCGCACTTCATAATACGCATCATCGTCAATCAACAAATCCTGACGCAGATACTCTTCAAAAAATTCGAAGGATTCTCCTTTAAAAGAGATGACTTCATCGCCAGTTTGAAATCCGAGGAAGTCTCCCATGGTTTGAAGCGTATCCAGGGTACCTTTTTCTTCTCCTGCAACAATCGCAGTCTTCTGCACTTCAATCCCATACTTTACTTCGGAACTGGGAAGACGTACATCACCGTAGATATATTTCATGGTGGAGAAGATGATAATGCCTAAAATGACATTCATGATCACCCCTCCAGTCATCACAATCAGCCTTTGCCACACTGGCTTTGCCCGGAATTCATAGGGTTCAGGATCTTTACTAAGGTGTTCAGTGTCCATCGACTCATCAATGATGCCACTGATTTTCACAAAACCACCCAGTGGGGTTGCTCCGAACTGGTACTCGGTTTCGCCTTTTTTGAAGCTGAAAATCTTAGGTGGAAATCCAATCGAGAAAGTCTCTACCCGCATACCAAAGGCTTTGGCGGTGAGAAAGTGCCCCAATTCGTGAATGGTCACCAAAATGGTGATCCCAATCAGGACCAGGCCGATGGCCGACAAAATGTCTACCACCAATTCAAACTCATCAAACAATTTCCCCGCCAGAAGCGCCAGCAACACAATTCCGGCTATGATTCCGAGGCGGATAAAGCTATTGTTTTTTGATTCACTCATCTAATCTATTGGATATCAGTCTTACCCGGCAAAGTAAACCATTCCTAAGCGGA
>JBCBZF010000424.1:0-5850 GCA_039815525.1 Bacteroidota bacterium
CGCGATGCTGGACAAGGTCGGGAAAGAGCTATTCCACTACTTAGAACACATTGTTTGGCTGATGGCTCCAACCCGTGAGAATCAGGTAAACAACCTCCAGGCCTTGGTTCTGTGCTTACGATCCCAATCAAACGCAGACGAGATCCAGACAGACATTGAAAAACTATTCAATCAGCTAAGACCGAAAGAAAACGGATAAGATGAAAGCACAATATCGAAAATGGATTGCTGATGATGGCTTCCCGATCAACTATTTAAAAGTCAATCCAGACGGCACGATGATTCATCTAAGTTTTGATGATGACGACGAATGTGAAAGCGGTCAGATAGTCCGGACGAAACCTGCTAATCAGATCAATACTCAATTCTATTTGAAAAATAGAGAAGTCTGCAAAAAATCAGAATGGCTAAAAGCCATGAGACGAATGAAATCAATTCTAAAAGAAGGCTGATGAAAAAGCAAATTGAAATCAGAGACGACTCCATCCCGGTAATCGTCGACAATCTGAAAGTGATTAAGGATCTGCCAGTCAGATGCTTTGAGGGAAAGTTACACCGGCACATGTGTATCAGCCTGGTAAACCCGCTTTGGAATAGACTCAAAAATGCCTATCGAGGCACAACAGCCAAGCGGAAGATTTCTATTCATGGACATGAGGCACAGATCATCTATTTGGCATTGCTCTACGCAAAAGTAGACCCTGCCATTGCCAGGGAAGTAAACGGCCAGGTGGTGCCCATGCTCCCCAACGTCAGTAACCCCCAAACCATTATCCGAAAATGAAAAAATGGATCAAAAAACAGATCCGGAAGCGGCGCATTGTTCGCCGTCAGCCATGCTCTCCAGGAGAGCACGAATATGAAGCTGTAGACAACGGTTTTCGGTGTAAGAAGTGTGGCCACTTCTTGACAGAAGACAACGCACCCTGGTTCCGAATGTGAGCCTACTATGCTTTATGAGGCGAACCCCCGAAGGGTTCCCGACCACCCACCCACCTATACAAGCAATTAAAGGTATGAAAACTAATCGAATTGGCCGGACCCCGGCAGCCCTTGGACCTTGGGCAATCATCAGTCTAAGGTTTTCCAATCACCTAAAAGACAATCCACTGCTCAAAGCGGATTTTAAGTATTTCATTATTCTCCAGATCATCAGCTTGGGAATCGCGATTATCTCCGGCTTTTTGGGATACAGTCGAAGCTTCGCTTTTTTCTCCGGCTTTGATCATCCAGAAATCGCGGCGATCCTTGTCAGTTCATTTATTGCAGGGGCGGCCTATTTCACTGTTAGCCACGTAGGCAGCCGCTTGGCGTTCATTTTAATGGGAGGCGTGCTGCCTCGCGGTGAATGGGCAGGCCTCATCCTCTCATTGATCATTGCGGTGTTAATAGTCAGCTTGGATAGCTACATCAACAAGGAGGGCATTACCCCAGCGACTTATACCTTGACCAAGGCAGCCAGGCAGAGCGAGGCAGGTCAGATAATCGGCACCTATGATGGGCAGATTGAACAGGCCCAAGAGCGTGTCGCAAGTCTTGAAAAGCGGTACTTCACTTATAAAGGAAAAGTACACATTCCCACCCGTCCAACCCGTTGGCATTCTCAGCAGATGCTCGATGAATACGCCGCAGCCACTTCTACCCTATCAAGCTTGCAAACAAGCAAAGCGTCCAGCCTAGCAAATGATACCAATGCAGTCAAAACCGATGCGACCAGGCACCTAAACGAAATCAATAGCAAGGAAAAAGTCCTCAGTTTGTTTATCTGGATCATGTACGGCATTATGCTATTGGTGTCGATACGGGCATCGATGTATGGCCACCGGGTATTAGACTATCTGGAGCAAAACCCCTTGGGCGATATTCCCGGCGATCAACAGGAGCACTACGGCGAAAAGACCGAAGGCAGCAAAAAGGAAATTGGCTATCAGCAGCCGGGACCAAATGCGGCCGATAATGGAGGGAAGATCGGCTTTAAAATGCCTTTTCAAATTGCACAACATGAGGCTGCTATTATGGACATTAAAGACGACATCAGGAAGCTAGTAGCCGAAAACGATCCCCAAAACGATGAAGTGATTGGGGAATTACGGGCCAAAGTTGAGCAGTACGAATCCGCCGTGGCCACCATTAAGAGCTTACTTGCAAAAAAGTAGATCCCCCTGGAGAAATACGGGAAAAACTCCAGGGGGCAACCCTTGGGACGCGGCGCGTACCCATAGAGACGCGGCGCGTCCCTGGCAAGGGATTTCTATACCATTGTGTAGTTTGCGGGAAGGGCCGGTACTACAAGCGACCACTGATCGAGGGAGAGCACGCTTTTTGCTGCTTAGCGCATAAAAAGCAGTGGCACCGGGAACAAAAAAAGAAAGCAAAGACTGATGAAAACAAAGCTGTTCTTCATGATTGAAAGCTATCTCACCACAAAGGGAGTCTCTTAAGACTAGCTTCTTATCCCTTCCAATAGGGTAGGGGATGAGGAACAGATGCAGAAGCGATCCGGAAGCGATCCGGATTTGATCTTAAACACATAGAAATCTTGCTATTCGTAGCAAGATTTCTCTTTTTAATGATGCAGGATAGCGCAACATGTATCTCCTATGTCCACAAAATTGCTATCTGCAAAGGAACTAGCCTATTGGCCAGACTGGTCAAAAGTACATGAGCGGACCTTGTACCGCTACGCTAAAAAAATCCGTCTTCATGCAGGAAAAGAGAAGCGGCAACCGATAACGGTTGTTGACCTGGCTGACTATCTCGGCCTGCCTTTTGACGATGTTGTAAAGACGATCAAAGAGCGCAAGCCTGATTTATCTGACAGAAATTGACACATACTGCCACATACTGACAGCGGCCAGTTGAGAGTTCGCTATGATAGGGGCCAATGCCAAGGTCCAACAATAGCGCGCCACTTATCCTAGGCGGAACTCTCGCCGTAATTTGGTACTTCACCCGCACCGCGAGTGCGGCCTTGGGCCTGGAGTATGGCGTCAAGTCTTTCACCATTTCCAAGCTATCCACCACCAGCATTAGCACTGTTTTGGACTTTGAGGTGCGAAACCCTTCTGGTGTTCAGCTGAACATGGATGAATTTCTAGGCACCATCGAGCAGGGCGGCAGACGCCTTACCAACATTCGCATACGAGAGCAAAAAATCATTCAGGCCAAAAGCCGGAAGCGGTTTGTTATTCCCTTCGAGCTAGATTTGAACAATCTGCTTTTGATTGCCAACGATTTCCTGGAAACCAGGCGGCTCGATGACGTGCACCTAGTTGGCTCGATCCTTTTGAACGGCGTCCGCTATCCCATCGATGAAACTTTCCCCCTTACGGTATGAAGCTAGATTTGCATACCGCTCGCGGCCTTGTACCGGCTGCCAAAGGGGAGGTGAAAGTCCTCCATGAAAAGGGATATACCCAAAACATCGTTACTGCGATCCTGGAGACTTTCCAGCAGTCCAAAAGCCAGGGCGAAGGCATTGCGCGTTACCTGGTGCGGGAAGGATACGCCACTTCGGCGGCGGACCTAGGAAGGGCTATCTGGCTCTTTATCCGTCAAAATGTCACCTATATCATTGACCCCCCTGGAGAGCAGAATATCAAGACCCCAGCGGCCACTCTGGCAGATGGACACGCCGACTGCAAAGGCTACTCCATACTGACGGCTGCTATCCTGCAATATCTTGGCCTTCCTCATGCTTTCCGCTTCACCAGCTACGGCGGCGGAAAGGTGCCAACCCATGTTTATGTGGTGCTCAAAGACGGCTCAAAAGAAGTCATTATTGACGCCTGCCTAAACGCATTCAACAGAGAGAAACCTTATACCCAAAAGTGGGATTATATGACACGGATTCAACAAATTTCGGGCATTGGCGATGCCAATGCAGGCCTGATTACAGACGGAGAGTTGTACTACGATCTTATGCGGGAAAAGCTCCAATTAGAGCGGGAAATACTCCGCTCTGGTGTCTATGGTATCGGCGCGTCGACATCGACGCATGACAGGGCCATTGAAGCCCTGGAGATGGCCCGGCCATACCTGAAAACACCCAATGATCTATTCGTGATTGCCGACGAACTGGCAAACGGTGTTTCTGGTATCGGCTTTTTCGGAAAGCTGTTTGGCAAGAAGAAAAAAGAAGAAAAGCCAAAGGAGGAAAAAGAGAAAAAGGGGCTTGGCAAATTCCTGCAAAAAGTAGGGGAAAAAATTAAGGACGGATTCAAGGCTTTTGCCAAAGTGATTACTGCACCCCAGCGTGCATTCGCTCAGCAGCTTATGAAGATGCTCTTACCGGCCGTTTCTCCAACCTTCCTCTATCTGTTTATCAAAGATCCTGCGATTGTCTCCAGGCTCCCGGCAACAGCTGCCAGAAAGCGGAAAAAGGCCCAAGGCCTGGCCAACTTCATTATTAACACCCTCGGCATGAAAGAGGAAACTTTCATGCTCACCGTGAGGAATGGAATCATGAAAAAAATGGGTGGGACGCCGGAGGCGATTTTGAACCGCTCAGGCATTTCTGGTATCACTATATCCGCCGCACTGATAACCACGATTGTCAAGATTGTCAACACCATCAAATCCCTTTTCAAGAAGGGACCAAAGGAAGAGTTTGGCGCAGGCGATTTGCCAGATCCGGACAACGATCTCAAAGGTCTGAAACAACAGACTGGTGGGGTAGTGGCTACCGATCCGCTCAACCCCAACCGGCGCGTAGATCCGTCCCTCAAACCGAAAGCATCATCAGGCTCCAGTGGTAAGTCTACTGGCGGCCTTCTCGCCGCAGGCCTTGGGCTGCTTGCCCTTCTGCGATAAATCATTGTATCACCTGTAAATCAAGTTTCAAGCATGAAAAAGCGTAAAGCTCGCAAACAACCCAAGATTTCGGCCTCCCTGGAAACATGGAAAAAATACCATGATCATGTGAAAGAGGTCAACGCCTACAACAAAAAATTGGAGGCAGATCGCAAGAAAAAGTACCAAGTTATCAGCCAGGTGAAAAAAATCAAGTAGCCGATTGTGAGCTGATCGCCTAGTCTTATTGAACGTTGACTTATCACTGAATCATGAATTTCAAAAAATTGGACATCGCCGGAAAAATGACCCGCGCAGCGGGTTTGACTGGTGGTGCGATTGCCGCTACGGCGGTGAATAACAAGCTGGTGCCGATGGTATTGAAAAATGCCGACGCCAAGACGACAAACCTTGTCACCTTTGGCTTGGGCCTCTTTGGGCCTGATGTCATGGCGATGGTGACCAAAAAGAAAAAGAGTGCCAAGCCAGGCATTGTTGATGCAGTTTTTGACGGCATGATTGCCGCCAGCGGTGTCAACCTGGTCAACGCATTCATGCCCGGTATGCTGGATAAAATCTCCGGTGTAGGTATGCCTTTAATGCTGGAAGAGGAATACATCAACGGCTACGCGCCGGATGTCTTCGACACTCACGTAGGCGTACCATACGCTGGCGAAATGGACTACGACGCCCTCGACGCTGACGTAGCCGAATACGTCGACTAAGGCCCAAACCAATCAATCAATTACTCCTAAGACCATTTAAGCAAAATGACAGGACAAGGATACGGACTCAGCCAGCGCGAGCGCGGCGTATTTCGGAGTCTACAAAAAAAGCATCAGGGACGACACGTTGTCAGTGCCTCATTTCTCCGCCAGGACGTGGTACTGGAGAGCAACAAACGACAGTACCAGGCCACTTTCTTGCAAGAAGCAGGTAAGGCGGATTTGCCAGAATCTCGCCTGGCCAGAACGGACAAGTTCACAGCAATCAGGCTTGGCATGTTCTTACTCGCTGAGAAAGACATCAAGCCCGGCTCCGGTGTGCTGCAAAGCTATC
>JBCBZF010000221.1:0-7795 GCA_039815525.1 Bacteroidota bacterium
AAAGCCATGGCGTGTTGATCTGCATGTACATATTGGAATCCACCACCACCATACCACTGCGATATCTGATTCCAATTATTGCCACCATCTTCTGATAAGAGAATGTCAATGCCACCGATAAATACGCGGTCTTCGTCTACGGGATCCACTGCACAAATCAAGTCATACCAGGCTTGATTGCGCGAAAAAACCGTCATGCCCAGCGCTGCGGGTAAGCTTACCGTGGTCCAGGTGCCACCGGCATTATCAGAACGATAAATGGCATTGCACTCATTAGAGGCATTGTCCTGAAAAAGGGCATAAAGCCGGTTGGCATCTGAGGGGGCGCAAGCGATTTCGATCCGCTCGTAGCCGTTGGCAGGCAAACCACCTCCCAATTGGGTCCAATTGATGCCACCATCAGTGGACTTATAAATGCCATCGGTATTGAACACGCCAATCGTTGCATACATATCTCCATTGGCGGCGATTTCCAAATCTGCGGCCCGGTCAGTACCAGCGCCATTGCCATTGCCCAAAACCTCTGTCCATGTGGTCCCGCCATCAGTGCTTCGGCGAATCCCACCGTTACGACAAACGGCAAAAACAATTCCGCTACCATCTACGACAAGCTTCTGTACATAGCGGAATGCGTTGCCAGTGGTAGAACCAAGTTGTACCCAATTCGTTCCACCGTTGGTACTTTTCCAAATTCCAAAACCGCGAATCGCGTCGGCATTGAACCAACCTTCACCCGTTCCGAAATACATGATTTGCGAATTACTTGGGTCCTGTGCAATCGCAGTTACGGCAATGTTGTCAAACAAATCGTTGATTGGAGCCCATGCAGGTGGATTACTGGTAATGGTAGCGGTTTTCCACAAACCGCCACCTACACTCGCAGCCCAAACGGTGTTTCCCGTGGGATCATTGGCATCAACCAGAACAGATCGGGTCCGACCACCTACATTATCAGGACCTCTTTCATCCCAGGTAATCCCAACAATGCCAGCCCGCGTACTGTTTCTTCTACGCTTTTCGTTAGCATAATCAATAGCCGCCAGCAAACGTTCGCGGGGCACCTCACCACTTTGTAAATCTTTTGTGATGGCGACTTCATGCGCAATCGCCAAATCCACACGGTCCTTCTTCGGAATTTTGGGAAAAGACGAATCTTGCGTGGAAAGGGGGGGAGAAAATTGGATGTTGAGCAACAGGAAAGCAATCGCTGCGGTAAGCACGAATGCAGCAGAGCGGATAGGGTTTTGCATGTGAGGGAAAAGTTACCGAACGTCTTAACCTCGAATATACTTTTTTTATTCGATCTTCTGAAAAGTTTCGGGCAACGAATCCTGGTGAGCAGATAGATTCTTATTTCGAAAAATCATACCATGAATTAATCGAACTTTGTTATTTTTCATCAAAATCTTACATCCCAATTATGCAGGTAAACGGCAAGGCTTATCGGACCATTTGGCAAGAAAAAAATGAGGCAGAGGCAGTACGGATCATTGACCAGAGAAAACTGCCTTTTACATTTTCCGTCGAACGCATTCAGACTGCAACCGAAATGGCCCGGGCCATACAAGAGATGTGGGTCCGTGGGGCGCCATTGATTGGCGCAGCAGCAGCTTTTGGCATGTACCTGGCCTGCCTGGAAACAGCGAAAGAGCAGGATACGGACCGATTGGAACGCCTGACGGCGACATTATTGGATTCCCGTCCAACGGCGGTCAATCTGCGGTGGGCAGTGGAGCGCCAGCTAACGGTCCTGCAACAAACGGATGATTGGTTGAAGCGGTGTGAACTGCTAGGTGAAGAAGCACGGAAAATTGCGGACGAAGATGTAGAAATTTGTCGTCAGATTGGCGTAAATGGCCTGCCATTGATTGAGGCAATTCATGTAAAGCAGCCTGAACGGCCCATCAATATATTGACCCACTGCAATGCTGGCTGGCTGGCCACTGTAGATTGGGGCACTGCTACTTCTCCCATCTATCATGCTCATGAAAAAGGAATTCCAGTTCATGTATGGGTAGACGAAACCCGCCCCCGGAATCAGGGTGCTAAGTTGACGGCCTGGGAATTACAGCAGCATGGCGTGCCGCACACCATCATCGCGGACAATGCTGGCGGCCACCTGATGCAACATGGACAAGTGGATATGTGTATTGTCGGAACAGACCGCACCACTTACACCGGCGACGTCTGCAACAAAATTGGAACCTATCTGAAAGCACTCGCCGCCTGGGACAACAAGGTGCCTTTTTATGTGGCGCTGCCATCTCCGACCATTGATTGGCGGATACGGGATGGGGTAGGAGAGATCCCGATTGAGGAGCGTGCGGCAGATGAGCTCACAGAGGCGGACGGGATTGATGTGGCTGATGGGCAGTTGCGTCGTGTCCACATCATGAATACCGACAGTCCGGCAGCGAATTTTGCTTTCGATGTGACACCTGCCAAATATGTCACCGGACTGATTACTGAGAAGGGGGTCTGTTCCGCGAGCGAAGAGGGCATTCAAAGCCTTTTCCCGCAGGGAGACTCTCAATAAGTAGGCGTAGGGAGGGAATCGATAAAGCGCTGTAGGGCCTTTCTTTTCTGCTTTTCAGAATGTGGTAAACGCGCAAAGGCTGCTTGTCTCAACTGTGTATCCTGACGGATGACCCTCTGGATGTCCGGCAAGGCCTGTTTCTCTATTGGAAAAGTAAGCGCATACCCCAATGTCTGCATCAATTCACCACAAATCTGTTCGACCCATCTGATCGAGCTTTCATCCAGTTGAACTTTTGGATGTCGCTGGATTGGATTGGCAACATTGGCCCACATTTGACCAGCTGAGGCAGTATGACTGGCTTCTACTGATCGGTTGAAGGTAAGAAAATTGGGGTCAAATTCATGGCCAATGAATTGAAAGAGTGGTTCGAGGCTCGTGCCTGGGTCATGGATTAATTTTTCATAAGAGAGCGAAAAGAAGCGATCAGGTTCTGTCTTTTTCTGCCAGTTGAGTGCGATTTTCTGCTCCTGAACCCATTTTTGCGCAAGCAGAATGGGGTGTTTGGGGCCGACTGGGATTTGTTGGAAGGATGCGACCACGGCCCGGGGGTCACGGTACAGGTAAATATACTTTATTCTCTGATCTGCGTATTCCAGCGCATCAAGATGATGTACATGGGCCAGACTTTTGTTGACCCAACAGCTTGCACCATTTGCTCTGGCAAGTTCTGCGTAGATCGCCATCATGATGGCGCTAAGGCCTGCTTCAGGGACTTCCTGCAGGATTCTTTCCATAGACGGTATGGGACCTGGCCAGGGCACCAAATTTCGCTTGAGCAGAGCCAGCATGTCGAGAAGCAGAGGCTGCGCTTGTCCCCTGTAAGCTGAGAGATGCGGGCTGAAGTGCGTCAGGAAATGTGGCGGATGAGGCGCCACAATCTCTGGATGTTGGTGCAGAATGAGACGCAGAAGATTGGACCCCGAACGCCGTGTACCGATGATGCAAACTCCCTGCATGCCGCGAAGCTACTGATTCTTCTCCAATCAGTCGCGCAAAGGATACCAGAAAGCCTGCTGAGGAAAATACCGGGGCGTGATCACAAGTTCGACTTGTTGCGCCTGCTTCCATTGTTTGCCTTTGATTTTGAACGGAACATCAGCGCTCCAGTCTTTTTTTAATCCTACGGTACGCCCTTCTAAAAAAATTTCTTGCCCATCCCCAATCTGATAAACCATGGGACTTGGACTGCCACCCAGGTGGGTAATGCGAAAGCTGCCTTTTCGGCCATTTTCTACCACCTCTACCCGGAATGTAGGTGGAATGGGAATCCCTTCTTCCTCTGGAAACAAAGACCGACTGGCGTGCGCGCGATAATTGGCGATTACCCCCGCCCAGGGCTGATCGGGATGTTCCCTGAATTGATGTAATGCCTCCCAGATGATGCCTTTTCCCTGATCGATTAAAACGGTCCGGGGCACAGAGCCCATGCAAGCCAACAGTTGCACTTTGCCCAGAATATCTACATCACCTTTGGATTTGGACCAGGAGTTGCGTCGGTCACCGAAATCAAGCTGAAAGCGGGTAGATGAATCTGTTTCCAGGTTAAGAGCGAGAACCGACGAAATCGTATCCCCATCTTTACCGCTACGATTGTCGTACAGCCATAATGTTTTCCCTTCCACTGTCGGTGAATGTTGCGCCTGAAATGGGCCTTTCTCAGTTTCGATGATCTTGCCATCTTTTTTATCAATAACAAAGACCTCGTTTAAGTAACGGAAAGAGGCATAAATATGAGGTTGACCGGGAGCTTGATGAAAGCCATTGAGGTGAATGGGATTGTTGTCCTGGCGGTTGGAGAAGATACGTTGCTCGCTGAGGTGCTCACTGCTTTTCCAGGACCAAACCAGATCGCCTTGCTGATCATATTCCAGTAGGGTTCCAAGCCTTGCCAGTACCGGACCTTTTCCATTGGGCAGTTCTTTTTTGACAAACTCATCCCCTGCCAGCAGATAATGTCCATTGGGAAGGATCTGATAGGCATGATGGTAGCGTTCACTGTCCAGTCCACTCACTTCCCCACGATTGGGCCCCTGCCAGATGAGTTGACCATCGGGGGTGATTTCTTCAAAGAGCAGGTTTTCATTGCCTTCTTTTTGCCCTCGGGCCCGCAGATAGGCAATATGACCATTGGGAAGAATGCGCAGGTCAAAGAAGCGTTTGATGGTCGTATCAGGATGAAACCATACCGGCCGCCCTTTCAGATCGATGATCACCCCCGGTTTGTCTACACAGATCAGCCAGTTGTCCCGGATCGAAGTACGGTTCTGGACGATTTGATGGCGCCACAGATCGGGATTGACTTTGGAACAACTTTGGGTGAAAAACCGATGGACAAATTTAGACGGTTTGGCCCGCCAGAAATAGGTTTTACCAAATGCAAGTTTTTCCCGAACGACCAGGCGTGCACGTGTGGTTTTTTGCCTGAAAACCACTTTCCCAAAATCTACATCTTCCGCAATTTCCAGCTCAAACTCATCAGTGGCCAGGCTGTCCCACTGGAAGGGAATGTGTAGATAATTCAGACGTGCATTTTGGGCAGGAACTTGGATTTGTCCCAGGCCAAACAGTGGCATCAGAGCGACTGACAAACAAAATAAACGGATCAGATACATACGCGAAATTACAGAAAGTTTGTTGTTGGTGAAGGCTGGAATTGTATGCTTGGAGCAAGCATGAAAAAGGTTACGCCTCCGTGATAAAATTGTGATAATTAAAAGATTGATTTGTGCTTGGAAATCCACACCCCAACAACATGAAAAGATTTACCCCGTCTTATGTTCGTCTGCTCAGAAGCTTTCGTTATTGGTCCGCACGTTTGAACAAAGACCTTGAAACAGGTCGCTACGCTGGCTTTTCCACGCAGACAAAAAGAAGATATCGCAAAAAGCTTCTTGGACTATATCATCGGCTTAAAGGGCCGTTCCCGGTTCAATATCTACGTTCAGTCATTGCGGGTGCTGCTTTTGTCATTGGATTGTCTGCTTCCCTTCAAGGCCAGAGTTTTGCGCCTCCGGTGGTGGGCGGATTTGGGCTTCCGACTGCAAGCCTTGAACAATACCATACCCTGGTCGACATTGACGGAGATGGGGATCTGGATCTGATTGTATCCAATGATTATGATCTTTACGCGCCGGGCTATACTTACAGTCCCTTTATTGAGTTTGTTGAAAATACCGGGACACCGAATGCACCGACATTTGCTGCTCCGGTGATCAATCCCTTTGGATTGAGTGGCGGGACCTATTTCATGGACCTGAACTTCGTGGATCTGGACAATGATGGTGATCTGGACGTGATTGGCTCCTCCTATTATGGTGCAATCAGCTATCAGGAATATATAGGAACCAATGTTGCGCCTTCCTTTGCCGCACCAGTCGCCAATCCATTTGGTTTACCGGACGGTACCTACTACAGCTTTCATAGTTTGGGAGACATCGATGGCGATGGTGATCTGGATATACTGCGCTCGCAGTATTATGGAGAGTTTGTCTATTTTGAGAATACTGGTACCGCCAACGCGCCTGCTTTTGCCGCAGGTATCGCCAATCCGTTTGGCTTGCCGGCTGGTAATTATTCCTTTTTGTATCATTTCCCTGAATGGGTTGACCTGGACAATGATGGGGATCTGGATGTGTTGGCTTCAGGCTACGCCATTTATGGTCCTGAAACAGTCTATTGGGAAAATACAGGAACGGCGGTGGCGCCTATGTTTGGTCCTACCCAAACCAATCCCTTCAACCTAAGTGCCCCTTCGGATTTTCATCATGTATCAGCCGGAGATTTGGACAATGACGGTGATTTAGATGTCATTGTATCTGATGAAAATGGGATTTTTTCCTTCGTTGAAAACATTGATCAGGTATTACCCGTGGAACTGACGGCATTTACCGCCATTCCTGCTGATCGTCAGATCCTGATCAACTGGCAAAGCAATCTGGAAGAAGGCCTGCTAGGATTTGACATCGAAAAATCCACCGATGCTCGGACATTTTATCCCATCCATTTTGAGGCGGGGAAAGGAAGACGTGAAGGGGCACCCTATTCATTTGCGGATGTTAATCCGCTCTCAGGCCGACAGTACTACCGACTGAAAACGATCGATGTTGATGGAAGCTTTGGCTATTCTCATGTCGTTGAAGTGGAATGGACTTCGGCCTCAAATCTGCAGCTTGGTCCTTCTCCATTTACCAATTATTTATCGGTGCAAAATCAGGAGAAAGAACTGATTCATCTGAGCTTGGTTGATCTTCATGGGAAAAGTCTTTTTCAGAAATCCCTCTCTGAATCAGAGTCGCATTCAACTGAATGGGTGATGCCTGCTGAGCTTTCAGCTGGTGTATATCTGCTAAGGGTTCGATACCGGGATGGATCGGTGCAATCGGCTCGTGTGGTGCATTATTGAGAGGAATATGTATACTCAAACGAAAGTGGTTTGGGAATTTTCGCTCCTCCCAAACCACTAATTTTGAAGGTATGCCCAAAAGGAAAGGACATGGCATGCCGTGTCCCTCCCCTTATTCCCAAAGCATTTCCTGTTCGGTATAAAAAGAATTGTATAAGCAGTCACGACGGATTTTTCCGTATGTACCCGGAGGCTTAGGTCTTCGGGTTTTCATATAGAGGAGGAATAGATCCGGGGTGGAAAATATCAGTCTGATAATCAGCGGAATGACGGAAAGTTTTTTTCAGTATCCAGCGAATCAATTTGTAAAGACGTTTAATGTTTTGTGAAGGCACTCCTTTGCACTGATTATACACAACCACCAAAAGCCTTTTCACATTCTTTCCTTTTTCTCACATGAAACAAAAACCTTTACCTTTCGCAAAACTGCTACGTAGTTTTCGTCATGGGGCCAAACAACTCAATCGTCAATTGGCGGAGGGGCGTTTTGAACGCTTTTCAGCCAGAAAACAAGCCCGCATTCTACATCGGCTCCGGAAGATGTACCATCAATTGGCACAGCAACTTCCGCTTCGTCAACTTCGTCGTGTTGTGGCGGGTGCAGCCCTGCTCATCGGACTGGGCAGCGGCGTTCAGGGACAAAATTTTGCTGCTCCGGTAGCCGGTGCATTTGGCATGCCTGCCGTAGTTGATTCCCCGGCTGTTCATACGCTGGTAGACATTGATGGCGATGGCGATCTGGATATCATGGTCTCAGAGGGCTATGATTATTACAACAATTATGCGCCCTTTATTAAGTTCATCGAAAATACCGGTACCAACACTGCGCCGGCTTTTGCGGCACCAGTTGACAG
>JBCBZF010000133.1:0-9375 GCA_039815525.1 Bacteroidota bacterium
CGTGAGAGCAGTTCCACAGACAACCTCAAGCAGGCCTTCTGGCTGGAAATATTTGCTGGCCAACACTGGTACATCCGCACTTTTCAGTTCTTGGATCACCTCAAAACGGCGGTCAATTTCATCGAAGCTGATGCCATTGGTCAAAGAATAGCGCAGTATGTCTCCCATTTGAAATGGTGTTTCGCGGCGATTGATGCTTTGGCCCAGGAGATAATTTTTGACCACTTCCATCTCATCTTGATCCGGAGCTTTCTCCCTGAGTTCCTGCATCAGGCGGCGCACCTCAGTAATGGCAGCCTCAACGTACTCATTGGCGAGATCACTTTGCACCACCAGGTAGCCGTCTTTACGTTGGCCGATCAATCCTGAGTAGATGCCATAGGTGAAGCCCTTATCCTCCCGGATCGATTTCATGAGGCGGGAACCATAATAGCCTCCCAAAATGGTGTTGACGACTTGTAGGGGATAAAAATCCGGATGAGACCGTGGGATCGCCCGATGGCCCAGACGAATGGTCGATTGCATACCTGCCTGCTCGATGTGATGCCGTCCTGAGGCATTATGGGCGGTTGGCAGGTCCAGCAAATTGATATCGGGGGCTGCTTTCAGACTCAACGCACCAAAGTGTTGTTCCAGTAAGCGCAGCACTGTTTCCTGCTCAAACTTCCCAATCACCAGGATTTGGGCATTGCCCGGATGCAGATACGTATCATAATACGCTTTGAGGTCATCCAGATTCACGGCTTTTACCTCTTCTGCACCAAAGTGGCCACCATAAGGATGTTCAGGACCAAAAAGGAGATGCCCGAAATGACGGCGGGCTTGATAGGTGGTTTTTTGCGAATCAATTTGAATTTTTTGCAGACTTCTTTGTCGCATTTTCTCAAACTCATCCTCTGGAAAAGCTGGTTCCATCAGGACGGACATCAAACAGGGAAGACTCTCAGCCAGATTTGCGGTAACAGTTGCCAAAGAAAAGGCGAGCCCTTCTTCTTCCAGGTGATAGCTCAACCACGCGCCATTGCGATCCAAAGCCTTAGACAGCTCCAGACTACTAAAGCTTTTGGTGCCTTCCTGCAGATTGCGGGCGGTGTATCCGGCTACTCCAATTTTGGGTTGCACATGTTTTCCAGCCCGAAATAATACCTGCACATCAATCACGTCTACATCTCCAAAGGGCAGGAAATAGACTTGCATGCCATTGGTCAGCGTGGCGGTCTGATAGGCAGGGAGTTTGACCGGTCTCAATGCTTTGGCAGGGGGTGCAACAGTTCGATTCAACATCTTAATCAGGCTTTTTCAGGCAAATAGTAGAGGGTAGAACAGTTTTCAGGTCGCAGATACGTCTCAGCGACAGTCTTTACTTCATCGAGCTCGATGGAGCGATAAATGTCCATGGTTTGATTTACCAGGTTGATATCACCAATTGCATCGCTGATGGCCAGTGAGGTTGCTTTATTGAGTAAAGTAGTTCGCTGCATCACATAGCCTGCCTCCTGCTTGCCTTTGACACGCTGCAGATCTTCTGGCTGGACATCCTGGAGCTTTGCCAGGCTTTCGTCTACGGCTGATTCGTATGCAGAAATGGTTTTCCCAGGGGCAACTTTCCCATCGAGTGAGATCATACCCGGATCATGCATCGGCCAGATATAGGCACCTACACTGGGGCTAATCTGTTGTTCTTTGACCAGGTCCTGAAACAACATGCCGCTTTTCCCACCAGATAGTAAGTCCGTAATCATATCCGCAATGAAAAAGTCTCTTTCCTGAAAAGCCGGCACGTGATACATACGGTAGACGGCTTCCATCGGGACGGGGCCATGCAAGCTCATACTGCGGGCCGCAGTCTGAGGAGATTCCTGCGGAATGGGATGCTTTTTCAGCGACCGGCGTGGGATGCCACCAAACCATTTTTCTGCCAGTTGACGTACTTCGTCAACTTTGACATCGCCTGCCACAACAAGGGTGGCATTATTGGGTGCATAGTAGCCATAAAAAAAGTCTTTCACATCTTCCATGCTGGCCTCAGCAATGTGAGAGATATCCTTCCCGATTGGCGACCAATGATAAGGATGCGTTTCGAAATGAAGCTCTCGCAGCTTTAGGTGAGCGTTCCCGTATGGTTGATTGAGATAGCGTTGTTTGTATTCTTCAATGACCACACTTTTTTCTGCCTCCAACTTTTCTTCCGTCAAATCCAACTCAAGCATTCGATCAGATTCCAGCCAAAATGCCGTTTCCAATTGATTGGCAGGCAAGCTGATGTAGTAATTGGTCACATCAGCTGAAGTGAAGGCATTGTTGGCGCCTCCTACCCGCTGCAAAGGGCGGTCGTAATTGGGGATATGCTTACTCCCCCGAAACATCAGGTGTTCGAAGAGATGCGCAAAGCCCGTCCGACTGGGGTCTTCATCTTTGGCACCTACCCGGTAAATGATATCAAAAACGGCTTTGGGAACGGAATGGTCTTCATGTACCACGACTTTCAGACCATTTTCAAGGAAAAAACTTTCAAAATGAATATGAGACATCTGTTGTGTTGGTCAGTCTTGATGGAGGATGCGCCACATGGCATCTTTCAATTGATCGAGGCGCTGATGCGCCACGGAAGAGAAAAATAAATACGGTATCGTCAGGTCTTTGAGTTCAGCCGCCATTTCAGCTTCCAGCTCATCATCAATCATGTCCCGCTTGGAAATACCAAGGAGTCGGGGTGTTTTCAGAAGATCAGGATTGTATTGGCTGACTTCGTTGAGAAGTACGTCGTATTCTTTTTTAATATCATCCGCATCTACGGGTACGAGAAAAAGCAGGACACTGTTCCGTTCGATGTGGCGTAAAAAATGCGTCCCCAGTCCACGGCCGGTATGTGCCCCTTCGATGATGCCAGGGATGTCGGCCATGACAAAGGAACCGCTGTCCCGATAGCGAACGATGCCAAGATTTGGGACCAGCGTGGTGAAGGCATAATCCCCGATTTTGGGTTTGGCTTCACTGACAACTGATAGGAGAGTCGATTTGCCGGCATTGGGAAAACCAACCAGGCCGACATCGGCGAGGACTTTTAATTCAATGATGGCAGTCAACTCCTTTGCACTGCCGCCATTGGTGGCAAATTCCGGCGCCTGATTGGTAGGAGAACGAAAATGCCAATTCCCTTTTCCACCATGCCCACCTTCCAGCAGGACCAACTCTTCCCCATCTTCGACCACTTCTCCTACAATCTCACCGGTCTCAGCATCTTTCACCACCGTGCCGAGCGGAACTTCCAGAATTTCATCCTTCCCACTGCGACCCGTTTTTCTGGCACCACTCCCATTTACCCCATGCTCTGCTTTGATAAATTTACGGTATTTCAGGTCCAGCAGGGTCCAGAGTTGTGTATTCCCTTTCAGGATGATATGTCCACCACGGCCACCATCTCCTCCGTCGGGGCCTCCTTTGGGTACCAGGGCTTCGCGGCGCCAGGAGACTGCACCATTGCCTCCTTTCCCGGAGGTAAAGTAAATTTTGACGTAGTCGACGAACTGAGATTGCATGGATTAAATAAAAGAGAAGCGTTGATAAAAATCGGTGCTACATCGCTTCAGACACAGCACCGATCTTTTACTAAACGTAAAACAGCTCAGGCGAAAGCAGACAGCAACTTTTCCACTCTTTGACTGATTTCACCAATATCCCCTACCCCTTTTACGAGGTGAAGTTTATTCTGAGCCTCATAATACCCGGCCACGGGCAGGGTTTTGAGATTGTATTCAGCGATGCGTTTGGTGATGGTTTCTTCATTGTCATCCGAGCGCCCACTTTCAATGCCTCTTTTGACCAGACGGCTTACCAATTCTCCTTGTGGTACATCCAGTTGAATCATCGCGGTGATGGAGGTATTCATTTCCTTTAGCAGTTGATCGAGCGCTTCTGCCTGGGCAACGGTACGAGGGAAACCATCAAAGATGAAGCCATTAGCATCCGGATTGCCAACCAGGCGCTTGCGAATCAACTCAATGACGATCTCATCACTCACCAGTTTGCCATCCGCAATGATTGACTTGACTGTTTCGCCCAATTCTGAGCCAGAAGCCATCTCCGCTCGCAGCATATCGCCAGTTGAAAGATGCATCAGACCGAACTTTTCAATGATAAATGCAGACTGTGTTCCTTTGCCTGCACCAGGCGCACCAAACAATACCAGATTCAACATAGACGTTTGTGTATTTTGAATGAAAGGGCAAAAGTACGTTTTTTCGCCCGGAAACACTACTTAAAGACCAGTTTACATTTAGGAAGAGCGGCTTGGAGTGCCTTGATCTCAGTCGGATCATGGGCGTCTTTGGTCAGTTCCAATTGTTCAAGAGAACGAATCTGATGTAGTGGCCTCAGGGATTGAAGTTTTGTTTGGCGCAGGCTCAGGCTGCGCAAATGGATGAGATCTGCCAGAGGCGCGACATCAGCGATGTCATTGCTATCAAGATATAGCTTTTCCAGTCCTGTAAACTGCGTCAGGGTATCAAGTCGCACCATGCGGGTGTGCCGCAAGGACAATTGACGCAGGCTTTCTTTGCTACCACGCAATGCCAGCACATCAGCAATTTGGGTTTTATCCAGATTCACCCTTTCCAAAAGCGGTAACTCCACCAATGGGGCCAGAGAGTGAATCTCTGTACATGCCAGCCCCAGATCCCGAAGCGCCATATGCTTGGCCAAAGGGGTAAGGTTCTGGGCTTTTGTATAAGACAAATCCAGGGTCTCCAACTGGGCAAGATTTCGTAAGGGATTCAGCGCGTGCACCCCCGTATGGTTGAGCCAGATCCAGCGCAAATTCGTCAATTTACGCAATGGACCGATGTCTTTGATTTGTGTATGATGCAAAGATAATTTTTCCAGATTACGCAGTTCATATAAGGCATCTATCGATCTGAGCCCGGTAAAGGAACAACTCAGATTCCGCAACTGATTCAATGTCCGTAAAGGATTGAGGTCAGAAATATTGGTATGATCCAGATGCAGACTTTCGAGCTTGTCCAGTTCAGAAAGAGGGCTGAGATCTTCTACATCGGTTTTACTCACTGCCAACTCCTTTAGCTCAGACATATCAGAGATGGCCTTGAGAGAGCGTATCTGCGTTTGGTTCAGGTGCAGGTGCTGGAGTTTTTGGAGTGGGATCAAAATCCGAACATCCCGAAGCTTTTGCAGACTCAGACTGGTGATATGTTGCAAATCATTGAGCGGTAGTTTAGATACATCTTTTTCCAGTCCACTGTTCACCTTGGCTTTTCCTTCTCCTGCTAAATTCTCAAAACAGGGTTTGGTCTCGCGACGCAGGCACATTTCTCCGAAAAACACCCTTGCGAGATCCATCCCGACAAAATTAAAGCTGTTCCCAAAATCGGGATTCTCAATGCATGCAAGCGCCAGAAAGTATTCCAGAATGGATTTATGGGCAAATTTATATTGCCCGTCCATGTTCCGGTTCAGCAGTGAACGGCTGCGCATCTCGATCTCATCGAGCTGGATTTTATGCTTTTCAGCAAAGGGGCGAATTTCTTTCTGACTGATAAACATCCCCTTTCGAATGCCCCGGTTTTTATAAATATTGACCGCAATGGCCTGGGAAAAGCGAAACAACTCCTCCCGAAACTTGGTCCGGCGGTCTTCTTTCACCCGATCCGCTTCCCGGTTGATCCATTTCTGAATCAGAACATGATAGAGGTCTGAAGTAAAATCATATTTGCCGCCATCCTCCAGCAGATCGTCGATATAGCTGAGAATCATGGGGCGCACCATCAAATTGGGCGACTGCTCGATGATTTTGAACGCCTGTTCTCTTTTGGCGCGATTAATCCAGGTATATCGTTTTTTCAGAAAAAGCCGAATGTCTTTCTCACTGAAAGGGGAAAGGTACATTTTGGCAAAAGACTGAAAACCTTGCCGAGTGCCAAATTTCACTACCGGTGTTTCTCTTGGCTCATCTTCTTCGGAAGGGAAAAACTGGGTGCGACAGGTAAAGACCACTACCCGAAAATCCTGGACCCGCTTAAGCACTTTGCTCATCCGTTTTTCATAATCACGCACTGCCGCCGGATCTTCGTCCAGGCCGTCGAGCAGCAGGATGGTGTTATCCTGGTCTTCTATCTTATCAATCCGCTTGAGGACATCACTGTACGCCAGTGGGAGCAGTTTGATGTGAAAGCGCCGGGTTTTAAAACGACTATGAATCAAAAATCCCAGATAGAGATTGATCATAAAGGTCGTTTTCCCCATACCAGAACCTGCCAGAACCATATAAAAGCGCTGATGATCCTGACCGGGCTGGAAAGCATGTTTGACAAAAAAGGGAATGGCCCGCTGGCGGGCAGTGACCTTATTGGCCTGAATCAGCTCTCCGTGCTGAGAAGGAGGATTACTTTGAAAATGAGTCGGCACATAAAACTGCGTCGCTTTTTTGATGTCTACTGCGGAAAAAAACGGATGCAGATCTGTTTTCAGACGTTCCGAATGACGCCTTTTCACATACCAAACAATGAAACGCCAGACTGAGGTCCCGACTGCAACCGCAACCAGGATCAGGCCGGAAATGCGCTGATCATTGAAAAAAGACTCCAGGCCTAGCTCGCCGAGATAACGCTGAATCAGTTTATCCATGGAAGGCAGGGTTCCCTAACAGATGCCCAATCTAGGGCTTCGGCAACGGAATGACAAACCATGTGCATTTTCTCTATCTTGAATCTGTAAATCCACAAATCTATGATCCGTCTCCTGAGTCTATTGATCCTTTTGCCCATGATGACTTCTGCCCAGAAAAATGATTTCCCCCTCCAGGATGGCACCATCATTCGCCTCGCCTCAGCCGAGCGTGGAAAAGAACTACTGGGGACACTGGATGAATTTGTGCAACATCTCAGTCCCTTTGACCTTCAGGCCAAACTCAATCGCAGTTCACCGATCAGGCCACAGGATTATGCCCAATTTGCGGCAGAGCAAGCATTGGACTGGTCTGAGGAGGAACAAAGCAAGATGCGGAATATCGTTCGGGAGAGTGCCGCGGCCATTGCGGCCAAAGGCCTAAGGCTACGATTACCAGCAGTGATTGAGTTGGTCAAATCCACCATCGCCGAAGAGGGCAATGCGGCAGGTTATACCAGAGGCGAATACATTGTTTTGGCTGATAAAGGCATGAGTACTGAGACCTTCGTCCATGAACTCTTCCATGTGTATTCGCGCTATAATCCAGATAAGGAAGCTGAACTTTACGAAATCATTGGCTTCCAGCGCTGCAATGAGGTAGCCTATCCTTCAGCGCTCGACAGCATGCGGCTCACCAATCCAGATGCACCATTCAATCATGACTACATCAACATTGCCCATGATGGACAAACCAAGGAAGCCATGATGGTTTTGTTTGCCAACAAAGCGTATGAGGGGGGGAGCATGTTTCAATACCTTCAGGCAAAACTCATGTTAATTGAAGGAAAAAAAGAACAGAAACAACCCGTCATGGTGGAAGGGCAAGCGGTTCTGCTGGGTTTTGATGAAGTAGAAAATCTTTTTGAACAGATTGGCCGAAACACCAATTACAACATTCATCCCGAAGAAATCTCAGCTGAGCATTTCCGGCTCCTGCTCTTAAGCGAAAAGAACCATTCAGACCAAAGACTAATCGACCAGATGCAGGCAATTCTCAGTGAATAATGTCAATATGGCATATATTTATTTTCGAAATATGTCATATTGACACTTACACATCGTCTCTTCTGCCATTTTTACCGCAAAACGGCGCATGGTACCAAAGTTGATTCTTCTTAAGTGTTTTCAAATCAATACAACAAACACTTAACAGAATAGATCATGAAATTAGCAAGAAGAAATCCTGAGCTGTGGTTTGCCAACTTTGACCGCGCCTTTGACGACTTTTTCGGCGGCAACAGTTTCAACTGGGTGCAACACTCTCTACCCGCTGTCAATGTGAAAGAGGAGGACGAGCAGTTTCACATTGAATTGGCAGCGCCGGGATTGCATAAAGAAGACTTCAAGATTTCGCTCAAAGACAACTTCCTGCATATTTCGGTGGAGCAGCAGAGTGAGCATGAAGCGCAGGCGCAGAAGGGGCATTACACCCGAAAAGAATTCAGCTATCAATCCTTCAATCGCAGTTTCCGTTTGCCAAAAAGCGTAAACAGCGAGCTGATTGATGCGAAATATACCAATGGTGTCCTGCATCTGGCGCTCCCTAAAAAGGAAGAAGCGAAGCCACAGGAGCCACGTCTGATAGAAATTGGCTAGGCCAATTGCTTCGACAGACGAACAGAAGAGTTGTGAACAAAGGGGATGTGGGGGGAACGCATCGGGCTTCCCCCCAATTTTGAAACAAAAGCAATGTATACGCAATCAATTTTCCGGTATTCACCTCTGATGCGGCGCAGGCATGATGAGAGTGTGAGGATGGGTGATGTACAATGGGTAGAGGATGTAGGTGAATATCGGCTGAGTATATATCTGCCACAATTGCGCCGGGGAGATTTGCAGATGGCTTTGCGGGGAAACCAGCTGATGATTAGCGGCGTCCGAACGATGGGAAACAGTTGGTGGGGAATGCGGCAAATGGTATACCGGCGCAGTTTTGCGCTACCTGGAGATGCGGACCCGGATCGGATCAGTGGACGATTGGAATGGGGGAGGCTCCGGATTCGCATCCCAAAGTATAGCAGTCGATCCAATTCGGGTACAACCGAGACATTGGAAAATGGATTAACTGATTTTGAGAATTGTGTGAGAATTATTGGGAAAGTAGTGAGACGGGGGATCAATCGGATCCTCCACATTTTGAAGCATGGTTTGTGAGTAGCCGGGGCGGTACAGCCGTCCCGGTTTTTTGTCATATGTCTGACGAAGGATGACTTCTCAGGCAGTTTTCATTTGAGTATATCCGTTCATTCAGCGAACTTGTGATATGTTTTTTGCGCTCCTGCAAGAGTGGGTTTTACCACTTGCCATCTCCGCCTCCTTTCTCTATGCTATCTTCATGCTGCTGAGTGGCCGCTGGGCCAAAAAATTTGCGCGTTGGGGCTATCTGCCGTGGTTTCGTTGGTTCCTCCTTATGCTACATTCTACCATTATCATCAGCCTGTTTTTGACGGGTCCGCTCCAACGCCTCGGGATCGCCTTAGGAATCGTGGTTGTCATTGGCGCGCTCTTTACTTTGAGCCGCAACTTTGTTGAAAGGAAAGAATATATTTATCCGACCATCAGCCTGGTTTTACTCCTTTCCTTTCTTGGCCTCATTGTTCAAGCCTAAGCCTGGCTTTCGTTCCGACAACTATGAAGGAAACAGGAAGCTTTCCTCAAAAGTCTTCCGGGCATCCATAAAACATCAATCAGGAA
>JBCBZF010000628.1:0-4394 GCA_039815525.1 Bacteroidota bacterium
AGCCTATTCTACACTCATGCCTTTATTTCCGATTAAGTCTAATGGCCTTTTCCTCAATTTTTTTACATGAACAGAAGACAGGTAACATTGGCCGACCTGGCACAAGAGCTTGGTATCAGCACTGCCACGGTATCCAGAGCCTTGAAAGACTACCCGGATATCAGCAATGAAACGAAGGAGCGGGTTTTGGCGTTGGCTCGCCAATGGAACTATCGTCCCAATTCAATGGCCGCTGGCTTACGCAAGCAGGAATCGCGTGTCATTGGCGTCATTATCCCCGAAATTGTCAACCACTTCTTCTCATCTGTGATCAAAGGCATTATGCAAACTGCCTATGATGCCGACTACCGGGTCATGCTCTGTCAGTCAGATGAATCCTACGAAAAGGAAGTCGCCGATGCCAATGCTTTATTCGCCAGTCGGGTGGACGGCATCCTGGTTTCATTGGCCCACGAAACCGTCGCTCTGGATCATCTGTACGAATTTCAGCATGCAGGTGTACCGATTGTCTTCTTTGATAAAGTTCCCCTGGAAGAGAAAAACAATATTTCCAAAGTTGTCGTCGATGATTATCAGGGTGCCTATAATGTGGTTTCCCACCTGATTGAGCAGGGTGCAAAACGAATTGCCCACTTTAGGGGACCAATGGAAGCATATACTTCCCGCAACAGGTTTCTAGGATATCAGGCCGCGTTGGAGGCCAACGGAATTCCTCTTGATACAGACCTGGTCTACGATTGTTCTAAAATCACCCTGGAAGAAGGCGTATCTTTTGTTCATGATTTGGTCGATAAAGGAGTTGCGTTTGATGCCATTTTCTCTATTACCGACAGTGTCGGAATAGGCGCCTTACTGGGCTTACAGGAAAAAGGTCTGAACGTACCGGAAGATGTGATGTTGGCGGGTTTCAGTGATTGGAAAATGTCTTCAGTGGTTCAGCCATCTCTTACCACCGTTGCTCAGCCCAGTCTCGAAATGGGACGGCTTGCAATGGAACTCTTGTTACGGGAGATTCAGGCTAGCAAGGATGAAGTGGAACCGGTTTATGAGACCATTGTCCTGAAAACAGAATTAAAAGTAAGAGATTCTTCTCAACGCATAACCGAAAAGGCCCATTGATACGTTCATAGTGGTATGAAAACTCTTTTGCTTTGGTTGGGATTGGGGCTTACGGGCACTGCCGCCAATCTGCCGCATACTGAAGTTATCTGGCACAGCGACTTCCAGACTGCGACCCAACTTGCTGAACAAGAACGAAAGCCCATCTTCATGGTATTTTCAGGCTCCGACTGGTGTAAACCCTGTATTCGACTTGAAAAAGACCTATTCTCTACTCCAGAATTCCAAAGCTGGGCAACCGAAAATCTGGTTTTGCTCAAATTGGACTTTCCCCGACGAAAAATGAATCAGTTGTCCAAAGAACAAAAAAGGCACAACTCTCAGATCGCCATGAAGTACAATCCGCAGGGTTCGTTTCCGCTCATGGTTTTGCTCAATCCAAAAGGCGAAGTCATCTGGAAAGCGGAGCAGATGCATGATGGGTTACCAGCGTTGCAGAAGCAATTGCAATCATATATTACTCTGAGATGAGAAGCATTCTGCTGACACTTACCTTTGGCTTGCTTGCGCTGTCGCACTGCCGGGCACAGCTATACGCAGAGGTCAATTCAGGTGCAGACCTCGGGTGGTGGGTGTATGCAAAAGGCATACAACCAGATGGCAGCAATGGGGGCTACGACCGTACCCATTTAGCACTGTCAATTCCAGCAGAAGCAGCCCTTATGTATCAGTTTGGGAAATGGAATCTTGGAATAGGATACAGCCAGCGCTGGTTGGATGACAACCTGCTGATCGGGGCTGAAGACCGCCGGGGGGATCGCACCCGCTACTTTATCACTCAAAATTTTGAAAGCATCCTGACCCGTCATCTGCATCTGGTTGGGCGCTATCACTGGTTAAATACCAAAAACTATCAGATGTATGCGCGTTTACAAGTGGGTAGCTTTCGCAGCAATGTAGACATTCGGGACGCAGCAGAATTTCGCCGCCATAGCTGGTATGAAATATCCCTTGACCAACAATTCCAACTGTTTGGCCCACTACAACTGAGCCTGCGGCCCCGGTTTACCCGCATGCACATCAGTACTTCTGAATCTGGACAATCCCATCAATTGCTCACCATTGGCGTGGCTGCAGGCCTGGTGGTTCGTTTGACCAAACCATGAGACAGGGATTTTTGCTCAAATATTCAGAAATTAGAATATGAATATTCGCCTCCTGTTTCTATTCTTTTGTTTCCCAACCTGGCTCCACGCCCAACAACATGCCCATAAAGTTGTCGGCATGATGGGTTCGCGCTTCGAATTTACCGCTGTAGCGCAAACGGACAGTCTGGCCTGGGCCGCTATACGGGCCGGAATCAAAGAAGTCCAACGCATTGAAGAACTCATTTCTTCCTGGGATCCACACTCACAAACCAGTGAGATCAACCGTCAGGCTGGCTTACAGCCAGTCAAGGTTGTACCGGAATTGTATCAATTAATCCGACGAAGCCTCAAGATTTCACAACTGACTGAAGGCGCTTTTGACATTTCTTTTGCCTCTTTGGACCGGGTATGGAAATTCGATGGCAGCATGGAAAGCATGCCTTCAGACAGCCTCATCGCTGCTTCGGTGGCAAAAATCAATCATCAAGACATCATACTTGATGCGGATGAAAGCAGTGTTTTTCTCGCGAAAACAGGCATGCGCATCGGTTTTGGTGGTATTGGCAAAGGCTACGCCGCCAATCGTGCTCGCCAAAAAATGACAGCCATGGGCGTTCAGGGTGGACTGGTCAATGCAGGGGGAGATCTCAGTTGTTGGGGCACACCGCCCAAAGGCGAAAGCTGGACCATTGGCATTGCATCCCCGCAGGACAAAGATCATATCATAGGGTGGTTGGCAGTGGATGACCTGGCAGTGGTTACTTCGGGAGATTACGAACGCTTTGTCATGATCGACGACAGCCGATATGCGCATATCATTGATCCTAAAACCGGCTGGCCAGTCAGGGGCCTCAAAAGTGTAACTGTCAGTTGTCCGGATGCAGAATTAGCAGATGCACTAGCGACTTCTGTCTTTGTCCTCGGGAAGGAAAAAGGTATGGCGCTTATCAATCAACTCAATGGGGTAGAATGTCTGATGATCACCGATCATGATGAAGTCTTGTACTCAGACAATATGCGTCTGACTACCGAAGCTGCCCAAAAGTGAGCTTTTGGTGGTTTTCTGCCATGGAATCCACCTGCTTGTCTATTAATTTTATCCCTTCATTCTTCCCCCATGAAAAAAATCCTCCTTCTCTTATTAATCAGCAGCAGCCTCAGCAGTTGTATCTCGGTAGCGGCCTGGGAAAAAATGTATCTCAACGATGCCGATATGGCCCTTTCACCGCGAAAGACTGAGCAGTACGAAATCAATGCAGAATCCTATCGGGAAGGCGCTTCAGGAATCAACGGCGGAAAAGTAGGAGGCGGATGCGGTTGCAATTGATGGTTCTATTTGCATTGATCGGGATGACAAAAGGCTTTTGTCAGACGGATAGTGTCAGACGTCAGCCAATCGATGCAAACTTTCTCTTCCATTATTATGAACAAGATGGTATTCACTCCGCGGTGACGGGTGGCAATGGGACAGAAGAATTAACCGATCGGGCCGGACATTTGGTCTTGCACATTCCCATTGACACTGCTCAATCGTTGGACATTTCCACTGCTATCAATACATACACCTCAGCTTCTACTGACAAAATTGACTCCTACGTTTCTTCTGCCTCCCGCAAAGACAGTCGTTTCTACCTCCAACTTGGTTACAATCAGATTGTGAGGAAAAATCCGCTTAAGCAATGGGGCATCGGCGGCGGCGTATCAGTCGAGTCAGACTATATTTCCACTTCTGTCCGGGGCTATTGGTCGCAGGAAAGTGCTGATGGAAACACTGAATGGGGCCTCAATCTGCAAGCTTTTTTTGACACCTGGATCGTAATTTTCCCAGAAGAATTACGGGCTCCGGGTTTGGCGTCCGTGCCAACGGACAGACGCCGGTCATTTAATCTGGCCGCCTCCTGGTCGCGGGTGATCAACCAAAGGCTGCAAGCGAGTCTGTCTGGCGAACTCATCATTCAGCAAGGTTTATTGTCTACTCCATTTCACCGGGTCTACTTTCAGGATGAAAGTCTGCGGATTGAAAAGCTACCAGGCTGGCGTGTTAAAACACCGCTTGGCCTGAGACTCAACTATTTTGCAACCGACTTGCTGGTTCTGCGCGGCTACTATCGGTTCTACTCCGACAGTTTTGGGCTACTGGCACACACATTTTCACTGGAAACGCCCATTAAGCCGACCAACAGCCTG
>JBCBZF010000225.1:0-7726 GCA_039815525.1 Bacteroidota bacterium
AGCGCCTCAGACGACGAGATGACCGGCCCGCCGAACGGCAGTTCGGTCAGCGGGTGTATCCCTGGCTTTTCAAGCGCCAAAATTGCCATTTCTACGGGTTGATTTCTCGCCTTACTATCAAAACAACAATCGCACGGACAGCCTGCGAAGAGACCAGGCGGTTAGTGTTTTGACTGCGAATACCGGCTACAATTATCAGCTGGGGCCACTCAATGGCAACACCAGCCTGATATTTTCCCGCCAATGGGGGAAAAGCCTGGATTCAACCGGCACTTTTCAATCCAACTTATATACTTTGAGTCAGGTCCTGAGCTTGGGAGGCGCCAGTCTGGTTTTGTCTGGGACCTATATGGAATATGCATACTCCGATGATTTACAGGAAACACTCACCTTAGATGGGAATGTTAGTGTCTTATTGTTCAAAAGGATCAATCTTGCATTGGGAGGTAATTGGCTGGAAGAGCGGGAAGGCCTGAGTCGCAAAAGCTATTATGCCAATCTCTCATTCCCCATCATCAAAAATCTAAGCTGTGAGTGGCAATACCAGCGTTTTTTCTACAATGATCCAACTGGTTTTATCCCCTTTCAAAATGAGTATCAGGCTCGGGCAATCATCAGCTACCGCTGGTAGAAAGATCCTTAATTGCTTTGCGCCAGTATTTCAGACAGCGACTCAATTGGGTCTTAGAGGTATCCGCCGAGCGAATATTGGGGAAGGATTCTGCAATTTCAGCATGGCTCAAACCATCTACGAAGCGTGCCTTGATCAGTCGGCGGGTATTTTCAGTCAACTGCCCAAAAGCCAGAAGGGCTTGCTGGTATCGACTGCCTGATTCCGGTTGGTGCTCACTCTCTCCATATATATCAATGCCATAAGCATCCATATATTCTTGCTGTAAGCTTTGTTTTTCCTCAGTGGCGAAGTTTTCAAAGCGGGATTGTTGGACCATGAGTTTTCGATATTCGTTGGCCCCCAGGTTTTCACATACCCGTTTGATGAATGAGATGGTGAGATAGGTAATGCTTTCTGACCGAATTTGTGATTCGATGAGAAGAAAAGCGTCATGAAGAATAGAGGTGGCTTCTGCTTCTGACCACTGAAAACGGATCATCAGATGGCGGACGACCTTCTGCTCACCCATTTTCATAAAAAGCTCTGCCCCCTCATCCCGGTTGCCTTCCTGGATCAGAGCAATGACGTGCTGTAATTCACTTGCTGGTTGTCTTTCTGTCAGAGATGTTATTTGCAAGGGAGTCAGAGTGCTTGAATGAGTTGATGCTTGTTTTCCGCGAGAAAGTGTGTCGTATTTGCCTGATCAAGTTCTCAAATCTTTGATGTAGAAACAATCCCCCTGTTTGGGTGATTTTTGATTTGAGTATTTGTATTTCCGGCTATTTCTGAAAATGGATAAAGTATATGACAAAGATGCAAATCTCCTGAACAAAAGACAGGTAAAAATTGATTCATTTTAGCAATGAAGTGCAAAAAATATTAAGAATTATATATGAAATGCCTCAATCGGCCAGAAATTGACTGGAAATAAACCTTGCTCAGGAGTGGAGAGCCCCAATGTCCCGTACTTTTTCTTCTATCCAGTTGCGTTCAACCAGGTGTTCACATTTGGCCAGCGCTTCTTGTAGTTTTTGCTGACTGGCTTTATGATCAAATTTTGCCTTGGCCAGTCGGCGCACCATTTTGACCATATTATTATAGGCTAATCGATTGGTTTCGGAAAGGGAGGCATTGCGACGAATGAACTTGGAGAAAGCCCCGCAACGTGAAAGTAAGGTCTCAATTTCATCACACTCATAATAGATCTTGAGCAGTAGCATGTCATAATTGAGGCGATAGAAAGGGTCGAGAAATTCCACCTGCATCAAATGCTTTTTTGCCCGTGAGAACTCACCTTTTGAAAAGAAAAGATTGGCAAGGCTGTAGCTCATGACGCCATGCTGATAGCTTTCGTGCAGCGATTTGCCATGGGTGCGGATAAAGTCTTCTGTCCATTCATACTTGGCCAGCTTCAGGCCCAGGGTTACGACGTTTTTGAAGTTAATGTTGATATGAGAGGGATCAGAAAACAGAAGCTTTTGATCGATGGTTTGCTGGTAGAGGGAAAACATCCGCGGCAGAAAAGCCATGTCGCCCTGTTTATATCGCCTGGTACAGTGATTAATGGCGTAATGATATATTTCTGTGGCGTCTTCTTCGCCAATTTGATCGGTTACAGCCGGGAGCAGTTGATTGAGTTCTTCAAAATACGGGTCTCCATTTTCGGAGAGATTCATCATCAGAGTAAGATAGTAAAGCTTGATCAGCGGAACGTCTTCAAAATCACCCCGCTGGTACATTTGAATGGCTTCCTCCAGCAATTGGGGGCGGCTGTCGTCGGCGACGATGTGCTGACGGTTAGAAATGGCAACTGCTACCCGAAACTTTTCTAACAGGAAAAACTGATCCAGACTGTCCGACATATCCTGCATGGCTGCATCAGTCGAACGATTGTCAGTTAATAAAATGTGATGGCTACGAAGCTGGAGGAAGCGGTACCGGCGATGAAAATGTTCCCCATCTCTGACCATTTCCTCGTCCAGGGTCTCTTGCCCATCTTTAAGGACTTTCGGAACAAACTTTTCCAGGTTTTTCTTGGCCAGTACGCTGATCAATGCGAGATAATCTCTTTCAAAACGCTGAAGACGCATTTCCTCTTCAGCCAGGAAATCCTGAATCAACTTGACCAGATAGTTGCTTAATACGTACAACTTCTTTTCCTGAAAGCTCTCCCCGGGATACATGCGCTCATAGATGAATTTTTTGCTGACCTGTTCCTCTGTAAAATCAGGATGCTCGGTTTTGAGGACATCAAACAAACGTGTGGTCTCATCATGTGAATTGAAGTAAGGAGAGTGAACAAACTTGTCCAGTCTCACCATCTCCGCAGCTGACAGTTGTGTAAGAAATTGTATGACCTTGCTTCGTTTCATAGGGCTGCCAAGAGCGTGGCAAAAAATAAAGCGGGAAAATCGCGTTTTGTACTGTGGACGTTACGAACCCTTGAAAGATACATCTTTTGTTTAGATTCAAATACGCCCCCGGTATCAATGGTCTGAAAATGGTGATGAATGGGTGTATTTTTTCTTGTGTAAAATTCTGATTGCTAGTATGTTGTTATGGTTGAATGGCTTATTGTGTCTGGTATGGATGCTGAAAAATGAGAAAAATTGTCCAGAAAATCGATTTGCTTGTCATCGGTGTGAGCTCTCTTAATCCGGGTGATATTAGGTGAAAAACGGCTACATGGCGTTTCTGGATAAATTCCGTATCTTCGATGTAAGATTTACGATATTTTCGTATAATCTGTTTGGGGGGTAGAAAAAGGTCGCCATGATTCATGAGCCTCCTGGTGGGTAGGCATTTAATAAATATAAGGTACGATGCGGTCTTCTTTCAAGTACCAATACCTTGTTTGTACTGTTACTGCTTTAATCTGTTACACCGCGATCCTTGGCCAGAATCAAGCCAACGGACCGGCAGAGTTTATCATTCAATTTGCTGCACCGGCTGATCCGGGACAGCTAAGGACTGCTCTTTTGCCACAGTTTGGCGACTACACGGTACATCCTATCGGTCAGCGCCTGGAGAAATGGCAACTGGCTCCTGGTTCCGGGAGCCTGAACGAGCACCCCCGTATCAAAGCCTGGAAACGTTCTGGCCTGATTGAGCGCATTGAACCCAATGTGCCCTTCCAATTGCAGAACATCCCGAATGACCCACTTTATGGTCAACAATGGCCCCTCAACAATGTCGGACAACAATCTGGCACACCGATGGCTGACCTACGGGCAGAAGACGCATGGTCATTTGTTACGGAAGCTGAGGGAGTGCTCGGCATAATCGATACCGGGATTGATTATGGTCATGAAGATCTCGGGGAGAATATCTGGCAGAACCTCGCAGAGGATGCAGATGGAGATGGGCACACCATCGAACTGACGCCAAATGGATGGATACTTGATCCAGGCGATCTTGACAACATAGATGCCGATGGCAATGGATATACAGACGACCTTGTCGGTTGGGATTTCGTCAACAATGACAATGATCCCTTCGATGACAACGGACATGGAACCCATGTTGCCGGAATTATCGGTGCCCGTGGCAACAATGGTATTGGACTGAGTGGGGTTGCCTGGCAAACCAAAATGATGGCTTTGAAAGCCTTTGATGCCAATGGCTCCGGCTCTCTTGCCTCGATTCTTCCTGCTCTGGCGTATGCGCGAAGCATGGGCGTGGTTCTGACCAATAATTCCTGGGGCGGCGTTGATGACAGTCAAATGTTGTATGACGAGATTCAGGCTGCCAGGGATGTGGATCAGCTTTTTATCACAGCTGCTGGCAATAGCGGACGGGAAGACATCCTTTCCCCAACCTATCCATCAAGCTATGACCTGAGTAACATTATTTCTGTCGCAGCAAGTGATAACCAGGGAAAACTGGCAGCTTTTTCCAATTTTGGCAACCAGAATGTAGACGTCGCCGCACCAGGCCGTCGCATTCTAAGCACGTTACCCAATCATGCCTACGGCCTCAAAACTGGTACCTCAATGGCAACCGCTTTTGTCTCAGGAGCCATGATGTTGCTGAAGACGTATGCACCGGAATTAGGGATTGCGCAGCTAAAGTCTCTTTTGGCTGCGGGAGTCGACAGTGATCCTTCTTTTGTTGGGAAAGTATTTACTGGTGGCCGGCTTAATCTGTTCAAAAGCCTGATTCGCTCGACCAATTTGTGCGAGCAATGGCAGAGTATCGCCGCCAGTGCCACTGTTACTGCTTTTGCAGAAGATGGTCCCTCCATTTGGGTAGGTACTCTGAATGATGGGTTATACCGGATCAACCGAAACAACTGTAGCTTCGAACACTTCACCGCCGCGAATTCGGTACTGAACAGTAATGAGATCCGGGCCCTTCAGATAAGCAACAATGGGAGTATGTACGCCATCACACCCCACGGACTCTTCGTCAATAAAAACAATAATTGGTCTGTTTATACTTCCGGTAACTCTTCCCTGCCTGCCAGTGAACTCCTGAGTCTGACCGTGAAAACTGGCACCAATAATGTGTGGATAGGGACCAAAGGTGAAGGACTGACTGAGCTGAAAAATAACAACTGGACGCTTTATCATTCTGGTAATTCCAGTCTCCCCAATGATACTGTTTATGCATTGGCATTTGCTCAGAACAATGCCCTGTGGATTGGTACCTGGGATGGGGTGGTCAAGTTGAAAAGCAATACCTGGGATGTCTATCCCCCCTCTCTTTGGAATGCAAACAATCCTCGGATCAAAGACTTGGTTCTGGAAGGAAATAACAAGGTATGGTTTGCGACAGAGAAAGGTGTCATCCGCAAAGATGGCAGCAACTGGGATTCCTGGGACAGCGATAATTCTCCCCTCCCAAGCAATTGGGTACGAAAAATAGGAATTGCGCCCGATGACAGCCGTTGGTTGGCCACCACCCAGGGGCTGATCAGCTTTACAGATACAAGCTGGTTTCAGTATACTGCTGCTGATTCAAAAATTGCCAGCGATGACGTATACACAGTTTATTACGATCGCTTAGGGAATGCATTTGTTGGGACAGGGGCTGGTTTTGACCTTTTTTCTCCTTCTATTCAGGCAAAATTCGAAGGAGACGTTACTGCCTGTATCAACACCACCATTCAATTTGAAAACCTATCCCAATTCCCCTACGAATTACCCTGTGCTGAAATACAAAGCATCAATTGCAATGACACTCTTGCGCTCTGGACTTTTGATGGGTGCAATTCCAGTGGCCCGGCTGGCTCCGAGGATTGTGGAAGCAATGCGCCAATTGTTTATCCTTCTGCCTGTCTCCAACTGACGGCTACCGAGCCTTGTAATGGATTGCAGGATTTCTATTGCGAACCGGCTGTCAATGGATCAGCCCAATATGTAGGATTCCCAGCCGATACACTGAATGTGTTCAAGAACAACCGGGACTTTGGGCTTAGCTTTTCTGTGACAATGACACCTGATCCTGGTGAAAAAGCACAGATGTCAGCTTTGGAATTTTCATTGAACACTGGTATTCAGGGCCTTTGTGATCCTGTTCAGAATCTGGGGGTCAGGGTTACTGTCAATGGAGAAGAAATTTATCGCCGCACTGATCTTGCTCTCACCACTACCTGGCAAAATTACCGTTTGGATTTTTCCGATGATCCAGATTTTACAGTTGGTAACGCCACGACTTTTGAGTTCGAATTACTTGGATACAATCCCGTCCTGGGACAAAATGTTTCGATTGATCTGGAAGATATGCTCGTTATTGGAGGCTGCTGTCCTGATCCAAAACCAACGTGTATCGAGGATGAATACGACCTCGCGATTTGGGATTTTGAAAATTGTGATTCTTCTGGCCCTGGCGGAAGTGAAGATTGCAGCAGCAGTGCGCCTTCCATCGCCGGCCAATGGCCGGGCCTGCGTATTGAGGCCACTGAACTATGCAACGACTTGCAGGACTTTTCCTGCAAAATTGGCGTCAATGGGAAATCAATGGCTTTCCCTACCCATACGGGCTTCTTTTTTATCCCTGACCATCAAAATGCCGCCCGCTTTTCGGTGAGTCTACAGCCAGAAGATGGTCTGCCGGCAAGTCTGAGCCGCCTTGGTTTCTATGTCCAGGGAGGACCCGAAGAATGGGACAGAAGTCTGTTTATGGGCGTACGGGTGAGTGTAGATGAACAGGAAATCTTCCGACAGGAGAATATCTTTCTGTCTGAGGAGTGGGAGTGGAAAAGTTTTGACTTTACTGGGATGGAGGGCTTCTCTGTGAATGCACCGACCACTTTTGAAGTTGAAATTCTTCCCTACGGACCGGAGGCAGGTGCCACTGGGAAAATCGGGCTCGCTCTGGATGATATGAGGGTGTGGGGACACATCAATGGCAATCGATCCAAAGAGAATGTCTACACCTGGAAGATCAATGGAGAAACTGTTTCGCACCAGAAAAATTTAGGATACACATTTGCTGAAGCGGGTGAGTATTTGGTTAGCCTCATTGCCCGCAATGATGACTTGGTTGATTCTGTGAGTCAGGTCGTGCAGATTGATCCGATCCCGGTGGTCGATTTAGGCGCAGATACGACGCTTTGCGCAGACATTCGGGTATTGGTTGCACCAAACGAGAAATGGGACTTTCTCTGGACGGATGGCAATGGCCTTCCCCTCTCGCAAGAACGCCTGTTACCTGTCAATCAGAGTGGTACGTATATTCTGACCGCTTCCAACCAGTGTGGAAATGTTGCGCGTGATACCTTGAATCTGGTGTTGAATCCTGGCTGTATATGGCCTGGGGACGTAAACCTGGATGGGATTGTGAGTCCCATGGACTTTTTGGTTCTGGGACTGGCCAATCAACAGAGTGGTCCAAGCCGCAGCAATGCTGAGACAGATTGGGCGGCCCAACAGGGCTTCGATTGGTCCGCTTCTTTTGCGCCTGCCCACCCCCTGGCGGCTGGGGTCAACTTTAAGCATGCGGATTGCGATGGCAATGGATTGGTTAATCTCGCAGTAGATGGCTCTGTCATTCGTAAAAACCTGGGCTTTATCACCGACCCGCCTGCTTCCTCCAGCCCCAATGGTGCCGTTTTGCAGATTTCTCATCTGGGAACGGTCTTCAGTGCAGAAGATACCGCCTATATCGAAC
>JBCBZF010000387.1:0-6165 GCA_039815525.1 Bacteroidota bacterium
AATGGCTCAATGTCCTTTTATTGGGCGTTGTGGTTGTATACGTTGGCTTTGCCTCCTACCTCATGATCCCGATTCGTTCTCAGGCCAATCCACCTATTGACGAAAACAATCCTGAGAATACCCGGACCTTTTTGTCTTACATGAAACGGGAGCAGTACGGAAACCGTCCGCTTCTGAAAGGACCATTGTACAATGCCAACCCCTCTGGCTTGCAGGAAGTCGGCAAAGAGTACATTCTGGAAGAGGGAAACAAATATTACACAGAATATGGTGTCCGCCAGACCTACAAATATCGTCCGCAGGACGAGAAGGTTTTCCCACGGATGTATGAAAAATCCCGCTACAACAGCGGCCCACATGCATACACCCGCTATGTCAAGCGTACTGGTAAGGCCAATGACCCCAATGACGACCGCCCAACAGGCATGGAAGACCTGAGTTTCTTCTGGAACTACCAGGTGATTCATATGTATTGGCGGTACTTCATGTGGAATTTTGCCGGACGGGAAGGAGACGTGCAGGATACTGACTGGGAAAGTGGACTGAACTTCGGTAAGTCAGGCAAGATGCCGGACTTCATGAAGAATGATCCGGCCAAGAACCATTATTTCATGTTACCATTCCTGCTCGGCTTATTGGGCTTAGGCTGGCATGCTTCGAAAAACGGTAAAGATGCGACCGTGATCGGTTTGTTGTTTTTCTTTACCGGCCTGGCGATCATCATTTACCTGAACCAGTATCCTTCCCAGCCAAGAGAGCGGGACTATTCATTCGCTGGCTCCTTCCAGACCTTTGCCATTTGGATTGGATTGGTTTGGGAAGCATTGCACTGTATCAACTGTTAGAGAAGTTCCTTAAAAACAGTACCGCTTACATTGTTGGTGGCCTTACTTTACTGATTCCCATTCAAATGGCGGCCCAAAACTGGACCGATCATTCGCGGGCTGGACGGTATGTTGCGCCTGACTCAGCTTATAATTTGTTGCAATCAGTGGCCAAAAACGGTATCCTCTTCACCAATGGAGACAATGATACTTTCCCGCTATGGTACATTCAGGAAGTTGAAGGGGTAAGAACGGATGTACGGGTATTGTGTTTGAGTTATGTCAACACCGACTGGTACATCGATCAGATGTATAAGCAGATGAATGAATCGCCTGCATTGCCGCTGAGTCTCAAAAGAGAGCAGTACGTGGGGCAGGCAAAGCAATCTCTCGGAACAGGACAACGTAAGACCATCTCCATGAGTCTTCCGGTAGATCGCAACAAGCTGTTGACCGATGGGATCATCAGTGAAAAAGATCTCCCCAGTTTGCAGGCGCCAATGAAATGGGAGGTGCCTACCCGTGGCGGCGGTAATACCTATTTGGAGCTCAAAGATGTCCTGATTCTCAATTTGCTGGAGAATGTCGCCAAAGGTGGTTGGGAGCGTCCGGTTTACTTTGCCAATACCGTTTCTCCGGGTAGCTTCCTGGGGCTCTCCAACTATCTGCGTCTCGAAGGTTTGGCCTATCGGGTTCTGCCCGTCAAACGTGCCAAAGTCAATGATCCCTACGCAAGAGCGGATGGCTATATTGACATTGAACGGATGGACTCTGCTTTGACTTCTGTGTTCCGCTACCGGAATCTCGCAGAGGAAGGGGTGTACTATGATGAAAACATTCAGCGGATGTTGGGCAATTACTACAACATATTCTACCGTCTGAGCGATGCCTACCTGCGTCGGGCTGATAATTATCAAGGCCTAAACAACCGCCTGCGTCAGCAACTGACAGATGGCAGCATCACCAATGCCGATAGTCTGAATGCCGTAATCAGTGCAAACCAAAATATTGCCAATGCTTCACGGAATCGAGCCAAAGAGGTGATGTTGTTTGCCGATGCAAAGTTTCCGTACACGGTCACACCGCCTGATCCATTCTTGCTCGCTCGTGCCGGTGTGATGCTTGACCGGATAGGCGAAAAAGACCTGTCCAAAACCTATCTGGACTATGCAGAAGAAAAAGCCTTAGGCACGCTGAATTATTACTATACAGTAGGTGAAGAGTTCCCCAAAGCGGCCTTTTACTACTCCGCGCTTCAAGTGTGTAATCAGCATTATGGGCAACAAGCTCAGCTGGAACAAGCTGCTGGTGGCGGAGAAAAATACTGGCAGGAAAAATATGCCAATCTGATTGGGCAAATGCAGGTTCTGCAGAGCACTGTTCGCTAAAGAATCTGTTTGCAAAATTGTCAAAACGGGTACAAAAGACCAGGTCTTCTGTACCCGTTTTTCATTGGTACAATATGCCTGATTGGGGGCCGTTTTCGCATTTTTGTTCAAAAAGCCGTAGATTCCATCAGCTTTTTACAACCCAACTACGCATGCCTGCTCAGCTTACTCGCCTCTTACTTGTTATCCTCCTTTTCGTTTTTGCCCCTTTCCCTGCCGTTTCACAACTCAATCTTCCCAAAATCTTTTCTGATCACATGATTCTCCAGCGCGGGAAGCCCATTCCCATCTGGGGAAAGGCTAAAGCGCGTGATCGTGTCCGTATTGCCTTCAATGGCAATTCCTATGACACCAGGGCAGATCAGGACGGGAAGTGGCGGCTTGACCTACCCAGTATGCGGGTAGGCGGACCGTACAAACTTTCGGTTAGTACCCGCAAAGAAGAGATCGTTTTTCAGAATGTGATGTTGGGAGATGTCTGGTTATGTTCTGGTCAGTCAAATATGGAATGGCCATTGTGGAATACCAATGGTGGTGAAGAAGCTGTGAATGGCGCCCGTTACAAAAATATTCGCCTCTTTAACGTCTCTCATAATATCCAATATTTACCCACGGATGATTTTGCCAAGGATGAAAAATGGATGGTTTGCTCACCGGAAAATGTACGAGACTTCTCCGCAGTTGGCTATTTGTTTGGCAAACAATTACACATAGATGAAAACGTGCCCATCGGTTTGATCAGTAGCAACTGGGGGGGGACGCGTTCAGAGCCGTGGACCAGTCGTGAAGGGATTTCGGTTGTGGATGGATTTGAAAATTCTGCCTCTGATCTGACTGAAGATGCCAGACAACGTATGGAAGCGACCTATAAGGCCAAACTGACTGCTTTACAGAAAGAAGTAGGAAACGAGCCTGGATTGGTCAATGGGAAGGCGGTTTGGGCTGCGCGAGAGGTAGAGGTTAGTCAATGGAAAAATATGAAGCTTCCCAATCTGTGGGAATCTCAAGGCTTAACCGGACTGGATGGTGTGGTGTGGTTTCGCAAAGAAATCAATCTAAGCGAAGAACTTGCCAGCCAGCCTGGACAGCTCTTTTTGGGCCCCATTGATGACAGTGATATGACCTGGGTGAATGGGCAGTTGGTTGGTCAGACGGAACAACAATACAACAAAGCGCGGGAATATGATGTTCCGGCAGGTGTCTTGATGTCAGGGAGAAATGTGATCACTATTCGGGTTGAAGATACGGGCGGTGGTGGCGGTTTGTGGGGCAATGATATGCTGAATCATCTTGATGTCGGCCGTGAAAGCCTGCCGCTCTCCGGTACCTGGCAGTATCGCATCAGTCCGGTCGGCTTGTCGATGGGGGATGCCAGCATTGGCCCTAACTCCAAGCCAACGGTTCTATACAATGGCATGATTGCACCCATGATCCCCTTTGCCATCAAAGGTGCAATTTGGTATCAGGGGGAAAGTAACGTAAACGAAGCCTACGAATACCGAAAGGTGTTTCCAGCGATGATTCGGGATTGGCGAAAACAATGGAATGATGAATTCCCTTTCTTTTTTGTCCAACTGGCCAACTTCCATCAGCCAGTAGATCAGCCCGGTGAAAGTGATTGGGCCGAATTGCGGGAAGCCCAGGACTTTGCGTTGAGACTTCCGCAAACTGGCAAAGCGGTCATCATCGATATCGGTGAAGCCGATGATATCCATCCTAGAAACAAAGTGGATGTCGCCAAGCGCCTCGCATTGGCCGCTCGAAAAGTAGCTTATAACCGGGAATTGATTTTCTCTGGTCCGACCTATTCATCCATGATGAAGTTGCCTGACCATAAAATGAGTTTGACTTTCCGGAATATCGGCAGTGGTCTGATGGCCAAAGACCCTTATGGCTATGTAAAAGGTTTTGCCATTGCTGGCAAAGACCAAAAGTTTCACTGGGCCCAGGCCTGGATAGAAGGGGACCAGGTCATCGTTTACAGCCCACACGTACAAAATCCAGTTGCCGTTCGCTACGCCTGGGCCGACAATCCACATGATGCCAATTTGTACAACAAAGAAGGCTTACCTGCTTCCCCTTTCCGTACTGACAATTGGAAAGGGATCACTGCCGGCAATCACAAAGTCTTTGTTCGGATCGAATAGTCTGGCTTTTTATGGATAAGACCCTTTGCAAGCTGGCAGTAGTCCAGGCTGCCCCCATATTATTTGATTGGTATGCTTCGCTTGAGAAAGCCAAAAACCTGGTGTGTGAAGCCGCAGAAGAAGGGGCGCAGCTGATTGTTTTTCCAGAAGCATTTTTACCGGGCTATCCCCGCGGCTTTTCCTTTGGTACCACCATTGGCCATCGTCGTCCCGAAGGACGGAAATTGTGGCGTCTCTACCAGCAGGCTTGCCACGCTGTACCAGGGCCGGCTATACAGAGTCTGGCCGAATTAGCAGCTAAACGACAAGTCTGGATCGTGATCGGTGTGGTGGAAAAAAGTAAAACCGGCAGTTTGTATTGCAGCATGCTGTTTCTCAATCCAGCCGGTGAACTCTGCCATCACCACCGGAAGATCAAGCCAACTGCAGCTGAAAGGCTGATTTGGGCAGAAGGAGACGGGCGCTCTTTGCACGCTGTGGATACCGAATGGGGCCCGATGGGCGGCCTGATCTGCTGGGAAAATTATATGCCTGCTGCCCGCATGAAATTGTATCAGGATGGTGTCGGAATCTACCTTGCGCCGACCGCGGACCAGCGGCTGAGTTGGCAGGCCAGTATGCAGCACATCGCCTGTGAAGGGCGTACTTTTGTCATAGGCTGTAATCAATACGTGGAGAAAAGCATGTATCCTGCAGATATGCTGGCAATGGAATCATTGGCGGGTATGTCAGAAATTCTGTGCCGGGGAGGAAGTGTGGTGGTCTCACCATTGGGAGAAATTCTCGCTGGTCCACTCTTTGATCAGGAAGGGATCATTTATGCAGACTTAGACATGAATCTGGTGCAGGAGGCCCGGCTGGACCTCGACGTAAGTGGACATTATGATCGACCGGATCTGTTCGGACAAGCCTAACGTCAATAAAGAGCCATATCGAACCGCCTTCGATATTTTTTTGTCAGAGGATGAACCGGACCTAAAATGCTACGGAATAAGGCGACCCCTACCCGTCTTGGCAATTCATTGTGTAGATTTTTATCCATCATTACTGCCTCAATCAAAAGGCCAAGGCCATCTTCGGTTTGGTTGGCTTCGAATGCCAATTGAGTGGCTTGCAGTTTTTGTCCCGCTTGAGAACTGGTATCAATGTCTACTTGTCCAAGTTCATACATGCTTTCCAGGTCCTGCTTCAGATCAAGGCTCTGTGCATCAAAATGGAGGCCTTCAATCAATTGCTGACTGGCGGCTGCATCAGTCAGCACCCAGGCGCTGGCCAACAGAAGCCGGACATTGTGATCATTGGGATAATCTTTAAGAAGATCCTGCAAACGAGCGATAGCAGTATCCCGCTCATCCACTTGTTGCAATTGATTGCGAATATCATTGAGCGCTTCCCGAAGAGGATCTGGGAGGTGGTCATCCAACCATTTTTGGATCATGTGCCGCGGCAATGCGCCATTGAACTCAGCCTTCACTTCTCCCTGATAGAACAACTTCACCGCTGGAATGCTCATCACTTTATATGCCTGGGAAACTTCCGGGTGCTGGTCAGAATTAACTTTCACCAGGGTCCATTTATCATCTGCTTCCTGCGCCATTTGCTCAATCACCGGCCCCAGGACCTGGCAGGGACCACACCAGGGTGCCCAAAAGTCCACCACGACTGGTATTTCCTGACTTTTCTCAATGACATCCGTCTGAAAATTGATCACATCCATGTAATAATCCGTTCTGAATTGTGAGAATTAGCTTGTCTTTCTACCTGCAAAAAGCGTCTCTACCAGGCTCATTCTGCTTCTGTCCCCCA
>JBCBZF010000678.1:0-4100 GCA_039815525.1 Bacteroidota bacterium
AAATACTTTTATTCTTTTGATCACGCCATCAAAACCAGGGAAACCTGGGAACCACTTATGGCAAAACTCTATGATCTTGGAGTCCCTCATTTTACCGTCGCACATCAAAAAGGCTTTGGAACAGTTGACGTTGAAATTGCAAATAGCGTTCTTTCCCTTAAATGGGAGCAGCAATATTATTTCCCGATTTCACTGTGCAAAAGTCTAGCGGATTTAGGTGGCGTTGGATCGAGTGATCAAAATGGCCCAGATCCAGATTGGGAGATTCCCAAAAGGTGGAAAAAACTTCGCGCATGGGATTCTTATCGGTGGTACAATCGTCCTGCTAAATAGACTTTCTGTCTAACTTTATACCATGAAATACGTCCTGTTAACATTTTTTGTTTTTGCGCTGCTAACTGCCTGCCATAACCCACTCCCTACCCAAAACTACCAAGCGGAAATCGCCTACACCCGCCAACTGATCGAAAAACGGACAGAGATTGTAGCAGGTGTACGCCTCGACTCAATATGGGTGGCAGACGATACGCTCTACACGAACTTTACAGATTCTCAGGCCAAGTATTTCAACCAGATTCGGGTCAAACAGCAATTCGCGGTTTTATTTCAGGACTTTGTTCATATACAAGACGCGCCTTTTCACGGCTTTCGGATGGATATTCAGCTCCCCAAACGCAATGCGGATGGGTATGTCAGTTTCATTCGGAGCAGCATGCCCCAACTTCGCGCCATGTTGCACATGTTTACCAATCCACCTTTCACCAATATGGTCAATGGGATTAGTCAACTGAATCAGGAGCATCCCAAAATTGACCTAATCGATCAATTGAATACGGTTCTTGCCCAAATCTTATTCGAAGACAAAGTCGTCAAGCAAGAATCTTTCTTTGGGGAGGATTATGTTGACATCGCCGCTCAATTTCTCGCAGATTGCGAAAAACGAAAACGTGGATACTTTACCGAAGCAATCGTCAAAGCCACCAATCGACTGGCAGCTTCAGAGCACGTAGGCGAAGAGGTTGCGCAACAACTACTCCGTGTCTTCCAAACCCAATGTGAGCAATTACAAAGCCTGAACCCGCAAGAGGGGCAGCAAGTGCCTTCTTCAGGTGCATAATCACTGATTCCCAAGCACGCAAATATGAAATACGCCTGTCTCCTATTTTGTTTCAGCATGATCCTGGGCTGTCAGACAGAGCATTCCTCACCCGCTTCATCTGAGCGGATTGACATGAGCAGCAGCCAACACATCATCGACAGTCTCAACCAGGCCTTATCCGCGGCAAAGACAGAAATTCTTTCGCTTAAGCGTCAAGCTCCAGACAGCATTGCCAATGAGCCTTTCAATGAATTCTTCTGGAGGTTCATGACGAATAAGGAATTTCAATTGGAGCGCATTGTCTTTCCCTTGCCCTATATCACCTGGAAAAACGAAGCAGCCGGGGAGATTGACACGCTCAGCATTCAAGCCAGTCAATGGGAGTATGAGCCCTTCTATGTCAAGATGGCCAGCGAGCGCAGCCAGATTTACGATAATTTTGACCTGAAACTACGCCCCACCAATGAACGCTTGCTGCACTGGCATGGCATCGAAACGGGTGGTGATGCCCGCTTTTTCTTCGAGGGCATCGATGGGAAATGGTTTTTGGTCAAAAAGGAGCAGTTGGGGACTTAGCGTTTCAGAAATTTCCCCAATACCTGATCATCCAATGTCAACAGATACATACCATCGGGCAGATTTTTCACCTTGAACTGGCTAGACGTACCGGAAATAGACTGGCTTGCCACTTTCCGTCCAAACAAATCATAGCAAATCAGCTCACCCTGTAAAAAAGTGTTTCCGAAATCGACCTGTAACACATCATGGGTCGGATTGGGATAAAGCCTGACCATGTTTCGAAGGGGAAGTTCGTTGCTCAGCACGAGAATCGGCCCGTCAATCACGATACCATCTACACTCCCAATAGCCGTTGGCTGATCAACGGAAAGCGTATTGACGGTCGTATTGGTGCGAATGGGGGGATTAAAGTCAAAAAAGATATCGGCAAAGTTTTCAATGATGGTTCCCAAGGGTGCGTTGGGCAGATGATCAATGGAAAACTGCACAAAGCCATGGCTGGCTGGTTCATTGATATTGGAGTCGGGCAGTTGGATGTTGTTGAAAGAAAATTCCAGGACCGGAACACCATTGCCGCTGACATTAAACTCATAAGGATGGGAGGAGGCGCCGATCTGCAGGCTGCTCAGATCCAGATTGGGAGAAAGCGTATCGGTGATAACCACGTTGAAAGCCGTATCAGTACCGGTATTTTGGAAGCGGATGAGGTACTTCAGGCGACTGCCAGGCTGGGTCTTGCCTTCAGAACCAAGGCCAATCGGAAAGACCTGTTTGTCATTGGGATCATATGCTCCGATGATGGTTTGGCAATCAGTTGCAAACAGAGGATCTGGCAAGCGGACCGGTGCGGGGTAGAGATTCACATAACCACGTGAAGTGGATGGCAGGAGAGTTGCTACACAGCCTTCCAGCACCGCAGAAACCATCACATTATTGGGGTGGAATGGAACCTGATCGACTTCCAGACGAAAGGATTGGCCATTGCCGGGAATGACAATGCTCATGGTATCACCGGCGGTCAGCTGCAGCATACCGTTCTGGACCAACAGAGTATCAGCAAAAATCCGGTAAGCAGTTGAATCATCCATGTCCGCCCCATCATTGATGACCAAAAACTGGTTGAGATTGTTGATGCATCGGGCTTCTAAAGCGAGAGATGAACCATCCCAGGCAGCGCTGACTTCTTTGCAGAGATCCGGAGATGTCAACCACGCTTCGATACATTGGGTCAGGCCGAGGGTTTCGACGGAGGTACAGCTTTCTTGTACGTTGAGGGTGAGTGTCCCACAAGATTCAGCCAGAACCGTACCCAAATCAAACAGCAAGCTACCATCGGGATTGACGGTATGTGGGCGGGAAGCACTGATAAAGTCGATGTACGCAGGCAGGGCGACAACCAACTCTGATTGCAGCGCAGGCCATGCACCAAGATTGCAATAAGAAATGGATACACTGCCGGGAAAACAACGCCGGGACCAAAAGCCGCCTACATCAAGGGTCAGTTGAGGACAACTATCCCGCTGAATGCCCTGGTCGGCAATTGTGATCAGGCTATCAGTGGTCAGAACAGTGGTGGTAAGCGCGCTATCACAACTCGTCCACATGTCAGATTCATTTGCAAGCAGAGAGACTGTATAGGTACCAGTGTCCCTGACAATGAGTTCAAAATCACCATTCGCATCCGTTGCAGCAAAGCGTGGTCCGGGCAGTGCCTTGACAATTTGGAATGCGAAGGGCAGGTCAAAACCATCTTCCTGACAATTCTGATTCACATCTGCGTACGCTGAGCCGGCAATGATCCGGTCAATGGGTTCAAGGCAGGGGCCATTTTGCAAAATATTTGCAGCCGTACAATTGAGTCCATTGACTTGGAACGCAAACTGGGAATCCATCGCCGCGAAGCCTATCGCACTGGCGTAATTGTACAAGCCACAACAATCATCCAACATCGGATTGAGCCCTAACAGCAAACCACTTTCCAAAAACGTAAGATTCCGCAGGCCGTACAAGCTGTTGAGATGATCATTTTGCCAAATCCATAATCTTCCGTATAGGCTATCGATCTTTTCAAAAGCATTGATTTCTGTCAAGAGATCAAGCCTTTTCACTGAGACGGCTCCGCTTAACTTCTCGACGTTTTTCAAAGCATCAATATCTGTGACCAGTGGTAGATTATCCAAACTTAAAGAGACGAGAATAGCACCAGGTGAGGAAGGTGGTATGGTGTCAATATTCGCTCCAAGGGTTCTCACATTCGACAGTCCGGCAATACTGGCGAGCGACTGATTATTTTTCAAGACACAATGCACCCCAATGGAATCTATGTTCATTAGTCCATCAACATTTGTTAATTGGGGATTGCTGTCCAGACTAATAATTCTTGCGTCTTGTAAGTATTCGGATAAAGTAGCCTGAGTTTTCATCCATGTCATATAAAGTACATCAATAGTTTTCTCAACGACTTCAATATGCCGTTCATCCT
>JBCBZF010000254.1:0-7417 GCA_039815525.1 Bacteroidota bacterium
CGCAACTTTGATAGATGGCCGCCCTGAGGGCTCGCATCGCATGCCGCCCGCGCGATGGTGACGCGACTTACATCCGGTATCGAGGGTAAAAGTGAGAGGCTGGACAACGACCCAAGCGGGGCTCGTTACGGCTGCTTCCTTCCGGACCTGACCGGGTTGGCGAGGCACTCACCCGCGCCAACCTCTCGACGTCGGATATAAGGAAGCAACGATTTGAGCGCAAGGCCCGCATCAAAAATGCAAACGTAGCCGCAAGAAGCCATCGGAGGTTTCGCCACAAGGCTCCGGGTTGAGATGTGCGACGTCTTCGAGATGGTGCACTGCCTCGGGTGACGTCAGCAGAACAGCTGCACAGGGACAGCCGGATTGCAGCGACCACGGGCGTTGCCAGCGGATCTCGTCGCACTCGGGATGCTCAAGGTAGTCGGTCAGTGCATCTTGCAACAGCCCTTGCCCCTGCACGACGATATCACCGCTGCCAAATGTCTTGTAAAGCCCACCGCCACCGGCACGGTGATCCGTTGTGGTCGTCGAATACAATGCTGGTTCTGCCGGAACAGGATTGCACAACAATCAGATCAATGTCTATGTTTCATCCGACAAGTTTCTTGATCCCGGTGACGTCCTGCTAAGCAGTGTCAATGCAAACCTGAATGTCGGAGCCCATTTTGATAATTCATTCAGACCTTTCTTTTTAGACCTGATCAATATTCCACTGGGGCCACAATATCTACTCGTTGAACTGGACGGCAGTCAACAACTCACAGAGGTGGATGAAAACAACAATGTGGCGGCTCTGCCGATCAATTTTGGGGATGAATTCCCTGATCTCCAAATCAGCGGCTCGTTTACGCAAAACGGCAACCAGCTGAATTACTGTGTGCAGGAGAATATTCCTACTGATGGATTTCAGAATCCCCTTGCGCCAGTTGACCACCAGGCCGGACTGTATCTCTCAAGTGATGTAAATCTGGATGCAAATGACATTTTCATCGCAAGCGAGACAATCTACTTTGGTCAATTTGCGACCAGCAGCAACAATGCCTGCAATGTAGCCGATCTCAGTCAGGCTGCACCAGGTATGTATTTCGTTTTAGCTGTGGCAGATTATTTGGATGCAGTAGGTGAAGAGAATGAGAGCAACAATGTCAGTGAAATCGGTCAGGTCAATCTGATGGGTGGCACAAGCGTCCTGCCGGACCCCACCATTTCTTCAACCAACATTACCCAAACCAATGTCTCAAATGGTGTAGAAGTCAAATTAAGCTGCAAAATTCTTAATCAAGGCAATGGCAACTCCGTTAACACTGTTGTCAGCATAGATGTCTCTACAGACCCAGGCGGTATGAATCGGATCCGTGATTGGGGCAAATTTGTTACCGCTCTTCAGCCAAATGAAAAGGTCGGAAAAAAACACCGTCAGGTACTCCCTCCAGGAAGCTACTATGCCATCTATACCATTGATCCGTCTGATTGGATTACTGAATCAGACGAAAGCAACAACGAAGTGATCATGCCTTTCACAGTTGGTACAACTGCCAGTCGGCTTGGAGAAAGCATGACAATGGATCTCCACCTTTTCCCCAATCCCGCCTCTGAGTCAGTACAACTTTCCTATGAACTTCCCGAAGATGAATCAATCTCTATCCAACTGCTGGATCTTAATGGTCGAAGTGTGAAAAACATTCAAAGCACTCAACCGCAATTTGCCGGAACACATACACACAAAATCTCCCTGGACGATCTGAGTGGTGGCTTGTATATCCTGCGATTGCAGACCCCTACGGCACAATTGAACAAAAGACTTATCGTTCGTTAATCCTCCTTATCACCCAAACGCGAACAGGGCGCCCCATTTTGGGGTGCCTTCTTTTGTATCCGATCTGAAAGTGCCGATGGGATCTTGTATTGTCCCACCACCCACCTTTCCCAAATCATTTTGGCGCTGGGTGGATGAGGGTCCCGGCTTTTTGCAACAAAACACTGTCGGTCTTTGTGTAAATTGCAGGAAATCATTGTCTTTGAAGGGAATACCGGACCTTGCCGGTAGATCAGAACAACAGAACTCAGAAACTATGTTCAGAGCGATTGGAATGGTTTGGTTTGCGATGAGCCTCTTTTACATCTTCGCGGGAATTTTTCTGGCGGTCCGTCAATTGATTCCACCGCCCAGTCTGCTTGGTCAGCAATTGAGTCAGGAAAGCTTCAACATTGGCGCTGGGGCCATCCTGATCGGCTATGGCCTGTTTCGATTGCTGAGAGCCTTCAAGACCATCAAAAAGAACGAAATTTGATTCGACTGGCAATTGCCTTGCTCTGTATCTGTTTTTTGGTTCCGCGCCTTCCGGCGCAGACTGTCCGTGCACGTCTTGACTTTGGCAAACGAGATCCCAAACCTGAATTCGTTGAATATGCCTCCGCTGATAATGGTCTGGTAACGCTGGGACCAAGCAATAAAAGTTCGACCCGCTATCTCAGCATCCGTAAATATGATCAGAACTTTCAGCTCGAATGGGAAGAGAAAGTAATTGAACAAAATGGTCGAAAAAACGTGGACTTTGTCACGGTGATTGGACAAAACATTCTCGTCTTTCTCAGCGAGACCTTTCCCAAAGAAGATGTGATCAAGTCTTATTACTACGCCTTTAATCTTGCGGGAGAAAAACTGGCCGATCAATCTATTTTATCGGTTTATCCCAATGAAAAAGAGCAAAAGGTAAGTCTGCAGTTTACTCATTCGCCCAACAAACGGAAATTGCTCTGCTATAAAAATCTGCGGCAAAGGCGTGAATCAGAAAAACTACTGTACTACATTTTTGATGATGAAGGCGATTTTCTGACCAATGGGGCCATTGAGCTCCCCTACCCTGACAATCGTTTCCGGGTCAAAAGTCTCAGGCTGAGCAATCAGGGCAATGTCTTCGTACTGGGAAAATTTTTTCTGGCCGGGCAAGTCAAAAATCCAGACGATTTTCAATATCTGGTGATGCAGTACAACACTGCGGCTGAAGCAGGCAATGAAGTCAAAATTGACCTCGGCGATCGCTATATCACCGATCTCGCCTTTCGGGTGGACCGGGCAGAAAATATGTACCTGGCGGGTTTCTATTCCAATCGCAGCACTGACCGCATCGGCGGGACCATTTTGCAAAAAATTTCACCCAGTGGCGAGGTGTTGCTACAAAGCACCGAAGCATTCGGCCAGAGCTTTCTGAGCAACTACCTGTCCAGCGGACAGATCAACCGGGGGCGTGAACTCCGCAATTTTTATATGGACGCCGAAGACGGCATCATCCTGCGTTCGGACGGTGGCGTATTGCTGATTGCAGAAAAGTTTTATGTCACCTATCAGTCCTATCAGGACATTTATGGCTATTGGGTAGACCGGGAAATGTATCATTACGAAGACGTGATCCTGACTTCTGTCAGTCCGCAGGGGGAGATCGAATGGCATGCCATTGTAGACAAGAATCAGGTCTCTGATAGTCCCGCCAATCTGAGCTATTTTAACGCCATTGGCGGTGATGGCGCCTATATTTTCTATGAATACCGACCACCGCGCCGTGGCGTCAACATCTATTACAATATCGTAGCAATCGATGGACAAGTATCCAAACGCATCCCGCTGATCAGCAACTATCAGTTTGGCAATGCTTTCTATCCCCGCTACTGCGAGCAGATCAACAATCGCGAAGCCATCATGGTCTATCAGCAAAACCGGGGGCGGGCATTATCAGTGGTCAAAGTTGGGATTGGGGAATAATATCTTCCGGCAGTCCGATGCGCAAATACAAGCCACCAGTGTAAGATTCTATCTTAATATTTTCGAAGCAAAAGCTAACAATTGTTAGCTAAAAAACGTACATTGAGGTGACAACCACCTGTACCAAATAACACACCACCAATTTTGTGAAGCTGCACAAAATGGTGAAACTGTACGCGCACAATCTTCCTTTTCTTTATCTGTCTCCAGACAGAGCACACCGCGTGTTCCCCCCTCTTTTTGCGCTTTACGCCGCGACCCATTCTCAAACTATTTTCCTACTCTGTCGCCTTTGGCAACGGAATACTCCTATAGATACGCTGCACAACATGTCTCACCACAAATTCACACTGTATGAGAACAATCAACTTGTTTTCACTTTTGCTTCTATCTGTCACCTTGAGCCTGGGACAATCCACCCCCTCTGAGGAGTGGGAAGCCAATCGTTGGTGGCCGGACTGGGGCTTCAATGGTGCCTTCCCGGTCAAAGTGATTCCGATCGGCCATCACGATGGCGAACAGTATGAGTTCGCGGTCCATTCCCGCGACAACATTGTGATCAGGCGCCGGCCACTCGAAGGCGGAACAGAAACGGCCTCCGTTTTACCAATGAGGTTTCAGGGCATGAACCGACGCCTGATCGATGTCAAACTGGTTCGGGGGCGGCTGTTTATGTTCAGCAGTTATGACGTCTTTCTGGACAAAGAAAATCATATCATGGTAGACGAATTGGACATCAAAAGCCTGCGCTGGATTGGTGGTCCACGGACTGTGTTGTGGGTGCAGGAAAGCCGGCCCGTTGGGACAAGAATAGACGTCTCACCAGATCAATCAAAAATCGTGGTGTTTGCGCCGGAAAGGAATAAAAAAAGAGAGCTCTTGTCTTATAGCTATCGGGTTTTTGATCACAATATGAACCCTACATGGTCCCGCACTCATCAACTCCCTTTCAGCAGGCAGCAATGTGAGATTGGTCCCATCTTCCTCAATGATCAGGGCGACCTGATTGTGAGTAGTCGCCTCCGGTCCCGCTCGGATCAGCCTGAAGAAAAAATGTATCTGCTTGCACATCAGCATGGCGGTCATGACGCCACATTCCATGAAATCGACTTTCACAATGAAGTGATCCAAAGTTTTCGGCTCCATTTTGCTGCGGATGGAACAGCCATGGTCGATGGTGTGTATGAGCAGGTCGCAGACCAGCAACGCGGCAGCTTTCGCTTTACAATTGATGCGGTTTCGGGAAAAATGAGTCCCATTCGGCGCCGACCATTTATCGAGACGGAACCCGACCCGAAGCCCTCCGCCCAAATACACTAAACCACCCACACCGCCAAAGCTTTTTGTCCAATTCACCAATGTATTCATCCATGAAATCCTGTTCTATTTTTACAATTCTCGTCTGTTTGTTGCTCCCGATTGGCCTGGCCCAAAATGCTGATCTGTCCATTGACTGGGGGCCAGTCCACAAGCAGTTTGCGGATGCCAGGCCTCAATTCGTTGGACTCTCAGAAAACGGACATTATGTCCAGACCCGCATCAGTCGTCATCTGTACGAAATCAGACGTTTTGATGAAAACATGGATCTGGTCGCTTCCAAACGCATTTCCTTGATTCCTTATGGCCAAAAACGCGATTTTGTTGATCTGGTCATGATGCAGGGGAGACTGTACCTGTTTTCGACCTATCAGGTTCCCATGCAGAATGAAGAAATACTGCTGATGGAAAAGCTGGACCCGATCAGTCTGACAATTGTCAGTGAAGCCAGGATGCTTGAAAAAATCAAGAAAAGCAGGAATACCGGTTTCAAGATCAGGGTCTCAAATAATGAGGAAAGCATGCTGATCTTCACCCGAACCTCTCCCAGAGGCAAAGACTTTGAATCATACGTTTGTCGGGTATATGATGAGGATTTTGAAGAAATCTGGTCTGAGGAGGTTGAATTACCCTATAAAAACCGCCTCTTTACCATCAAAGACGTTCGGGTCAGCAATCAGGGAGATGTATTTGTCAGTGGACGCCTGCGGGAATCAGCCGCTGAAAAGCGGGCCAAACAGAAAGTTGGCTCAGAAGATCGATCGCATTATTCTTACAAACTCCTTTCCTATCGAAATCAGGGAACTGAAGCCCGGGAGTATGGGCTTGATCTTCGGGAAGATTTCATCATTGGCTTTCAGTATGAGCTCGGCCGGGGCAATGACATCATCTGTGGTGGTTTCTATGCTGAAAGGCGACAGGAAATCAAAGGGGTCTTTAGTTTCTCCATTGATGGGGAAAGTGGGGAAATACGAGATCTGCATCAAACCGCTTTTTCAGGAGAATTTATTCGGAAAATGATCGGAGAAAGACGGGAACGGAATGGACGAGGTTTGGCAGAGTATGAATTGCGCGACATTGTGGTACGCAGTGATGGTGGCTTAAGCCTGATTGGCGAACGATTCTTCATTCGGGAGTACTGCTATTCAGTTGGAGGGGTCTGGTTTGAGCACACCGATTATCATTATCTCGACATCATCCTCGTCAATGTCAATCCGGATGGCAGCGTCGCCTGGTATGAAAACATTCCCAAACGGCAGGTAAGCGGTAGTCAGCTGTATAGCTCCTATCAAATGGCCATTGGCAGAGACAAACTCTTTTTTCTCTTCAATGATCATATCAAAAACAAATCAAGCGGACGGGCGCGCCCGCGTAAGGCACGTAATTTTGCCCGCAATGAGAAAGGTCATTTGGGGCTGGTGTCTGTCGATGCCAATGGCAATCTGACCAAAGCTTCATTGGGTAATTTGAAAGAATTGGGCGTGGCATTGGTTCCTTCCCTGTCGACCCAGTATGATCATGATGAAGTCCTCGTTTACGGTCGCCGCAGAAGAAAATATCGATATGGTAGCCTGAAACTGTATTGAGTGATGGTTTCACAAAACCTATTTTATCCAGACCACACCAAATCCAAATATACCATGAAACAAATCAGTCTGCTTTTTGCCTTATGCTGCTATTTCATCTCCGTTCTCCCTGCACAAAACCCTCCCCTCAAAATTGAATGGGGTCCGCCTGAAGAGCCTGCATTTTCGGCAGCGACCAGGATTGGGCAATCATTTAGCGGGTACTACGATTACGTCCAACGCATCAGCCCGATCTACGAGATTCGACGTTTCGACCAGAATATGAAACGGATTTCCAGTGGCCGGATTTCGATGTTAAAAGACGGACAGAAGCGTCACTTGATCGGCATTGTGATGATGCAGGGTCGGATGTTTGTGTTTACCAGTTTCTATGAGCTCAAAAGCAATGAAGACCTGCTTTTGATGGAAGAACTGGATCCGATTAACCTGCAATTGCAAGGAGAGCCCATTGCGTTTGACCGGATCAAAGCGGGCCGCCATACGGGTTTTCGGATTCGGGTTTCGACCAATGAAAATAACCTATTGGTCTTCACCCGTACCTCTCTGAGCGGGGGTGATCCGGAATCTTACCGATTGGCTGTTTACAGTGAAAATCTGGTTGAGCGCTGGAAAAGCAGCATGACGCTGGACCACAAAAGCCGACAATTCAAGATCGAAGACGTCCGCCTGAACAATCAGGGTGAGGTATTCGTCAGTGGGAAGCGCAGGGTAGCAGCTGGACAGTCTCCTTCAAACGACGGCTTTTTTCCCA
>JBCBZF010000757.1:0-3695 GCA_039815525.1 Bacteroidota bacterium
CCTGCGCCAAATCACCTCTTCTGTCAGTCTGTCGCTGGCCTCGGTTTGATTGTTGTCAAAGCAGTAGAGTCCACCACCATCAGCCAATTGAAGCAGGGTGTCATAGATATAGCAGTCTTCGACGATATGGCGCGGCCCATCGGTGCGGATGCCATTGTATCCGCAATCATGAACAATGCAATTGCGCACCCGACCATCAGAACATGAAGCCCGGAAGGTGATCCCGGTTGCCCAATGGTTATGCGCTGCGCCGCCAGCTCCAATCACGCCGGTACTGCGTCCCCATGCCAGATTCGCAATGAAGGAAATATCCGTATCGTCGATCTCTACATTGTCGGCATTTTCCAGATAGATGCCTACGCCGGAAATATGGGAAACGCTACAGCGGTTGATCTTCAGGCGATCCGCCGAAGTGGTGAAAACGGCTGAGTTATAGCACCAGGCGAAATCACAATAATCAATGCTCAGATCCGCTTCTTCGACTCTGACTGCATCTTTGTAGATGTAGCGGAAGGATAGATCAGCGATCTCGACAAATCTTCCTTTGATCTGAAAACCGAATTCTTTTTGCGGGGCGCGAATATCACCAGCCGGAGCGGGGCCATTGGTGCGCATGTAGAGCCGTTTGGCGTCTTCATCGTAGTACCAATCTCCTGCCTCGGTCAGGAAATCCGGATGATTGAGGATATAGAAGCCATTGCCATTGTTGCCGGTGCCTGATTTTGCATCATCGGCAAAGCTGATGGTTTCCCCGCTATGTGCGGCAATGGGTCGGGTTTCACCAGCCCATTTCGAACCGCGATGGTTACAATACGCACCGGTATAATCCTTCGCAGCCAGTGAAGGCGAAGCGATTTCTACCTTGGTGGCTGATCCGATGGTGAACAGATCAGAGGAACAAGGATAGGACATTTCACCATCCACCACCAACATGCCAACGCCTGGTAAATCAATGTCCAGCGTCCACAGTCCGGGGCTGGCTTGTTGCCAAAGTTGGTTTGGCGCGGCAATGTTCCGGGAGCCCAAAATGATTGGCCGGGGACCGTCTCCATAGGCACCAAAACGGACGCGATTGTCTGTGTCTGTCCCAGCGTAGGTTTGGAGGACGTTGGTTTCCAGCTCGTAGGTATTGCCACGCTGGAAAAGGACGTTAAAGGGTCCATTTTCATTCGCCAGAATATCAGCAAGAGATTCAGGCGGCAATGCTTCCCCTTCAGCCAGGCCGGTATTGGCCGGATTCGCTCCGGGGGTGATGTAGTAGGTCGTACCGGTGTACACCTTGCCGCTTCCCGGTTGGGAAAGGGCAAGGTAGGTCAACATCCGGACTTTCTGACCAAATCGGGGAATCCTGCTATTGGTCCCCAGACTTCTGATGACTCCTGGCATAGCTTAGAGTTGGTTGAAACGGATGGAGATGCTTACGGCTGCGCCATTTGGCAGCGTGCTCAGGTCGTTGACTTGCACGCCTTCACGCTGAAATGCGATCATGGCGCGGGAAGTAGTGGCTGAAAAGTTGGTGAAGTATCCAGCCGTCAGCAGGGTTTCATTGGATGAGAGACTGGCCGCTTCGACTTGTATCTGACCGGCACCAAAGGCGAAATCGTCTGGATTGTTGACCAGCAGGATCAGGTTTCCAGCATTGACCGAAGGATTCAAAAAACCACTGTTTTGGGTGATGCTCCAACTGTTTCCGTCCCAGCTTGCGGTCGCTTTCAGTTCGGTCTGGTTTAGATTCTTCCGGATCCAGTTTCCGTTCCATGTGCATTCGAAAACGATATGCGCTTTGGTCCGGTGGACGTGGAGCTGTCCGACCTGTCGCTGATCGGCAGACAGAGCCGCCTGAACAGGGGACTTCATCAGGCCGGATAAGAGGAAATTGCTGTCATCTTCCAGCACGTCCCTGGTGGCGTCCTGAAGGGCGTAGGCATCAAAGGTGTCATCCTCGGTATTGACCTGGTTCTGGATCAGTTTGAGGACTTCGGCGAGGTGCTTGTCGGCTTGAATGTCGCCGTTTGTATTGTTGACCAAAAGGGCAGCAAAGCCCTGAATCAAATCGTTTCTTGTCATGGCTAATTGTATGAAGGAGAATAAGCGTTGGAATAGCTACCCTGAGAGAGAGTAGAAAAGGTGTGGTCTTCATCTCCCAGACCAGGGAAAGCGATGCCAGCCTGTGAACGGATGGCGCCATTGTCGATGCGTACTTCGTAGCGGGTATTGGCAGAAAGATTGGGATTCAAAATCCGGAGGGTGAAGCCTCCGTCTCTGATTTCGAAGTCCTCAGATGTTGCCACATCATAAATCTTTTCGACCTGGTTGGTGTCTGCATCATAGATGCTGATTTCACCCGCTCCCAGCTCGATCACTTTATTGAAGGTGTACTGTATATATCCCAGCTCAACATTTACCCCACTGGCCTGATCAGCGGGGAATTGTTCCACAATCAGGGGCGGATCTGTGTCGATTGGAAAAGTGGTATCCTCGCAGCGTTTGGGTTTGACTTTGGGGACAAAGTTCAACGGGAAGCGGGAAGGCGGTCTGTACCACCATTCGCCGGTTCCGCCATCCTCAAAATACCCGATTACCTGTGTTAGATAGGCGTCTTCGGGAATGCTTGGATCTTCACCGGTGGCACAAAAAACCGTGGTGAAGGAAAAGAGCAAACGGGGACCGCGTGGCTCTGATGAAGACAAACCAAGCGCAAGGAATAGTTTCTCTAAATCGTCAGCGAGAAAGTTTGAATTCCGGTCATTTCCCCATTCCTCGACCGCTTGATTTTTGGCAGCGGTAAGGGCGAGATTGGCGGGTTTTCGGTTTGGGCCTCTCATGCTATTTGACTTTTCGGATGATCAGAACGATGACGAAGGCCACCACAATGGCAGCAATCGATAGGTTCATCAGGCTGCGGGTTTTCAGTTCGATCACAAAGGGTACTTCCGGAATTGATAGCTGATCCATTATCCGTAATTGGTGTTTTGTAAAGTGGTTTCACGCGCTCCAAACAGATCATACAAAGCAGCTTCAGTTTGTGGGCCAAAGGCTCCATCGACTGCAATGCAGCTCTCATATTGAGCGAGTCGTAATTGATTGATGAACTTTTGCAGTTCGCACACTTCGGGGCCGTTTATGCCGCGTTTCAGGGTCTTTTGCTCATTTAGCTGGGACCGCTGAAGGCATGGGCCGCTTAGCTGGCAGCTCTCATCTGGCGGTGTGGTGATGCTAAAAGGCGTTCTTCGCCTGGTTCGTATCAGAATCCACACAATCAAAGCCACCACAATGGCGACAATGATCAGGTATTTGGTAGCCGGTTTCATGAGAGCTGGAGGCGGTTGATTCTTCCCATCACAGCATCGTACACATCCGGATTGATGCCTACTTCGTCCTCGATCCAGCCTCTGAGCGTATCGCTTTTGCCATACTGGCCGCTGAAATTGTTGTAGACCGCTACGAACATATCATCAGTACCAAGGTTGGCGAATTCGCTCAGGGTTCGGTCGCGTTCATCATGTCCGGCGTTGTAGGACCACCAGGACGTCCATGTTTGTAGCATCTTGCCAGTATTGATCCCGGATAGCACATCATGAAGGCGTTTTGCCATTGCATTGGGTGTCCATCCGGAAGGGATACCGTTTCCGCTATCGGGTAATTTCTGGTCTTTGTAATCGGGGTTTTTACTGGATCTTCCCAAGAGGAACACC
>JBCBZF010000135.1:0-9356 GCA_039815525.1 Bacteroidota bacterium
AAAAATTTTCTGGGAAAGTAACCATTTCTACCCCCCCGTCGTATTGAATACTGTAATTCGTTCTTTTATACTTTATAGAGATTTCTGCAGGGCAAATGTTTGGTGCCTTGTGAAGGTTCGAACCCTTCGCCTGCAGCTCGCGAGTAGTAGTAGTCCTTTTTCATTTGGTCCCCGGAGGTAGTAGCCCGGGGATTTTTTTATGGATTCAGATAGCTGAAAAAGGTATCAGGATCAATGTTGGAGCCGCAGGCGATCACCCCCACTTTTTGTCCGCTTAATTTCTCTTTCAAAGGGCCAAGAAGTGCCGTCAGAGAGGCTGCACAGGCTGGTTCAGCCGCCAGCTTCAATTCTGAAAACATCAGTTTCATGCTGTTCCTGAGTGCATCATCTTCCACCAACACAATCTCTTCGATCAATTCTTTACAGATGGTAAAAGAGTAGGGGAGAGCAAAAGGTGCTCCCAGGCTATCGGCAATGCTGCGGACTTTGTCAATTTTTTCTGGTTTACCCGTTTGGAAGCTGCGTGACATGCTGTCTGCGCCAGTCGGTTCCACGCCCAGAAGCTGGCAAGCCGGCTGTAGCTGATGAATGGCCGCTGCCATACCCGCTGCCAGCCCCCCTCCGCCAATGGGCAAAATGACTGCATCCAAGTTGTCAACCTGCTCGGCAAATTCCATTCCCACCATCCCGGTTCCGATGGCACAGCCTTCCCCTTCAAATGGATGAATAAAAGTTTTTCCCTCCTCTTCTTCAATGGCTTTTACAGTTGCAAAAGCTTCCGTCACATTATCAACCAAAACCACTTCTGCACCATAATCCTGACAGCGCCTGACCCGAAAAGGATTGGCATTGGACGGCATGACCACTTTGGCCGTGGTACCGATGACCTGCGAGGCATAGCCGACTGCGATGGCATGATTTCCTGCGCTCACTGCGGTTACACCACGTTTTCTTGCGGCTTTGTCCATGGACAGCATATTGACCAGGGCACCCCTTGGTTTAAAGCTCCCGCCATGCTGAAGCAGTTCCAGTTTGATGTAGACCTCAGTCTCCTGACCAAGCAAATGATCTTTGGCTGGTCCTGCCCACTGAAGGACGGGGGTGGTACGCACCAACTTTCCCAGTTGCTCACGGGCAGCCCTGATGCGCTTAATGGTAGGGTAAGAAAGCGTATTCAATGAATTCTTATTGTTGCATGTGATCAATGACCAGACGGCAAAAGGTGCGGACACCCAATTCAAAACCACTTTCATCAATGTAGAAATCCGGCGTGTGGTGTGGTGCCGCATCCGCTTTGGCGATATCTTTGGGACGTCCACCCAGAAAGAAATAAAATCCCGGTACTTCTTTGGCAAAGAAGGAAAAATCCTCCGCACCAGTACGGGCTTCCACCAATCTGACATTTTCTTCCCCGGCGGCAGCTTTCAAAGCTGGCAGCGAAGACTCCGTCAAGGCTGGATCATTATAGGTGACTGGATAACCGATGCCAATTTCTACTTCAGCGGTGGTATTCATGCTCTCCGCAATATTGGTTACGGTATTGCGGATCTCTTCGTGGACACGTTTCTGAACCTCAGTGTCAAGGGTACGGATGGTCCCAACCATCTTCACTTCTTCGGGAATGATGTTATTGCGTACACCGCCATGAATGGCGCCAATGGTTACCACCGCCGGCGATTTGGTGAGCTCTGATTTCCGACTCACGACCGTCTGTAAACCTGAAACAATGTATGCAGAAGCCGTAATCGGGTCAGCACCGGCCCAGGGACGGGAACCATGGGTTTGTTTACCCTTCACCGTAATCCGTAGTACATCTGAACTGGCCATTGCTCCTTTGGGCGTGTAGTTGATGGTGCCAACTTCCTGTGTAGAATTGATGTGGAGGCCAAAAATGAGGTCTACATCAGGGTTTTTCAGGACGCCTTCCTTGACCATAAGCTTTGCTCCGCCTTCTTCACCCTGTGGCGCTCCTTCTTCCGCTGGTTGGAAGATAAATTTAATGGTTCCATGCAGGTCTTTTTTAACCTTGCTGAGTACTTCTGCAACCCCCATCATGATGGCGATGTGAGTGTCATGGCCGCAGGCATGCATAACGCCCACATCCTGTCCGTTGTAAGTAGAGCGTACTTTGGAAGCGAAAGGTACGTCGACTCGCTCAACCACTGGCAGGGCATCAATATCAGCGCGAAGTCCGATCACCGGGCCAGGCTTTCCACCTGTAAGAATGGCAACCACCCCGGTATGTGCAATCCCCGTCTGGACTTCCAATCCAAGTGAAGTCAGGTGAGCAGCAATCTTTTCTGCGGTCTTAAACTCACGGTTGGACAGCTCAGGATGCTCATGGAAATCGCGTCGCCAGTTGATGACTTTTTGCTCTACATCTTTGGCAAGTGCATCAGTCCGATCTGCCAGGCTGTTTTGTGCAAAAAGGAAAATGGGACAGAAAAGAAGAAGTAGCGAGAGAGTGCTTAGTTGTTTCATTTGTTTCGGTTTACTCTCTCAATGCTAGCAAAAATGCCGCAGAAAGTCTAAACCGTTGCAGGCAGGAGCCGGTGCCTTACCTTTTGAAACTGTATCCAGAGAATCAAGCCAATCATGGCCCCGAGACTGTTGAGAATGATGTCATCTACGTCGAAGGTACCGACCCGAAACACCAATTGAATACTTTCAACCAGAAAACTAATCCCGGCAAAATCCAGGAGATGTCGCCAGTATCGATCTATTTCTTCCCGCCAGGCCATCATGAGCCATCCCAGTGGTACAAACATCAGCACATTGCCGCCAAGATTGATGATGGCTTCTTTCTGAAAGCGCCACAGGCGAGGTTGGGTGAATGTCCGAATATATACTGCAGTCGTCTCAAACGGAATGAGGTATACTTTGTGCTGTGTAATATCTTGCCTCCGATCCAGGTTACGGATGAGGTTGCCCCGATAGAAGAACAGGAGCCACATCATGACGATCGTGTAGGAGATGGTGAGTAAAAGACGAAAACGGTGGTTCATGGAAAACGGTTGACGTGCAAATATACGTCTCGTGCGCAGGAAAGATGCTTCAATATTGTGTAAGCGTTAGAAATTGAGCAACAGAGGTGAAAAGTCGCGACTCAACGGTACTTTCCGCTTGGAACGCGTAAAATTAATCAACATTTCTTATACCATTTTGATATGAGCTGTTTACAGGTTTGATCAAGAAATAGGAAGGGTATGGTTTAGTGGAGGATGTGTTAACTGTTTGATTATTAGATATTTGTGTGCCTTTTGATCTGGCTTGTCCCGCAAGCTTAATCTCATGTTCTGTAGGTTAGGAAAGTAAGTTTTATGGAATGTCTATAAGGTGCTAATAAACGCTGGCTGTTGGAATGGTATTTGATCCATCATTTACAGAGATTTAGAATAATCAGGAAATACGATCTATTCCACGTTCTTTCCACAAGGGAATACATTCAAAAAAGCATTCTTGTTCATTCTTTACTTGTTGGAAAATGAAACCTGGTAGGTTAATTGGTTTTTTACTCCTTGTCTTTTGTTCTGATTTGCTCCTGTTTTCCCAATCTCTCCCCCCCACAATTTCCGGTACGGCCTATTACGTCTCATCCTCTGCTGGTGATGACAACAATGATGGGTTGAGTGCGGCTACGGCCTGGCAGACGCCAGCCAAGGCGCAGGCAATGATTCCAATGATGAATCCTGGTGATGGAATTCTCTTCAAGCGTGGAGATGAATTTTATCTGACCGATCGCTTGAACATGACTACCTCTGGTTCGCCAGGCAACCCTTTGACGCTGGCCGCCTATGGGACCGGAGAACGACCGATCTTCAATGGTGGTGAAGTCTTATCTGGCTGGACGCCAATTGGTGGCAATGTCTGGACCACAATCTGCAATGATTGTGCAGACAGGGTGACCGGCCTGACCATCAATGAGGTGATGCAGCCGATGGGGCGCTATCCGAATCTCGACCAGGGACAGGGTGGCTATTTGTTGCCCACCAATACAGTTTCAAGCAATTCTGAAATCACCAGCACCCAATTGGCCGCTGCGCCGGTTACAGACTGGACTGGTGCAGAGTTGGTGGTGCGTAAGGAAAGATGGATCATTGATCGCCATGAAGTAACGGGGCAGACGGGAAATAAATTGACCCTCAATCCAACGTCTATTTATAAGGACAATGGCTTTGGCTATGTGATCAATAACAATGGTGTATCAGGCTTTTTTCTACAAAATCACCCTGGCTGCCTGGATGAGGAAGGAGAATGGTCCTATGATAAAAGTGGTAGCCAAACGGTCTATCTCTATTCTAGCACCAATCCCAATACCGTTCAGGTAGAGGTAAGCATTGCGCCCGAACTGTTGCGCATCAACGGGCGGGATCATATCTACATTGAAAATCTTTCTTTCCGCAACAGTCTGGAGGAATCTATTGCGATGTTTAGTTGCGATGGGGTAGACATCATCGATTGTGAATTTCTCAATACTGGTGAAAATGCCATTGAAGCGGATGATGCAAACAATGTTTTGATTTCAGGTTGTGTGGCAGATTTTACCAACAACAATGTCATTGACATCTGGGACAGTGATTCGGTTACCGTGGACCAGAATGAATTTCGGAACACGGCTCTCCATGCTGGTATGGGACGAAGTGGTGATTTTGAGTACCAGGCTGTATATGTCTCCGGTAATCATGCGACCATTACCCGTAATAAGATTCTATCAGTGGGCTACAATGGCATACGGGCGGCAGGTAGTTTTGCCACCATTTCAAAGAACCTGATTGATGGGGCACAAATGATCGCCGATGATGGTGGCGCGATTTATGTGTACCAATATCACCTTTCACCTGTGTTAGAAGACATTGTCATTGAGGAAAACATCATTCTCAATACAATCGGAAGCTGGTATGGCCTGCCCAAATATCCCAACAATCTTGCCTATGGCATCTACTGTGATGATGCATCCAATCACGTTACGGTCCAACGCAACTATATCTTCAATACCTCTGATGGTGGCATTTACTTACACAATGCATTCGACATTGTGGTCAAACATAATTTGATTGAAAATGCGCGACATATGTTTGTGGCGAAGAATGATTATGTGGAGAATACAGACATCCGGGACATTTTGGTGAGCCAGAATATATTTTCTGGGAATACCAACAGTCAGGCCGGCATTTATCTTGAGTCTAAAGTGGGAGCCACAGTCGCCGATGCCCAAAACGATGTGAATCAATTTGGCATTGTTGACACCAACTTATTCGTCAATATCTTCAGAAGATGTATTTCCAATGAAGCCCGCTACAAAGGTTCATCTGATCAACTTGCGTTGGAAAACTGGGCCACTACCACTCCCTTTTCGGATGAGCATCAGTTTGTCGAATTGCCACAGTCATATCAATATCAGATCCAGAATGCTACGACAGATCTTGCACCAAATGGTCAATTGAACACTGCGACGAATTGGACCTTCTGGGGTGGGACAAGCTTCGATGCCAATGGGCCGATCAATGGTGGCAGTCTTAAATTGCCGGCCGGGCAGGCCCGTACGCCTGTATCTCTCAATGCACAGGCCCAAACCGGAGAGCAATACGTAGTCTATCTTTCCACCTATACTGACACCGGACAAGGAGGAGGACAATTAAAAATCCATCTGAAAAACACCACTATGAACAGCAAGATCACCAATGAGCATGTGATCTTTACTGCTGAGGGCTTAGAAGAGCATCAGGTGATTCTGACGGTCAAGGAAGATGATAATGGTACCAGTCCTCAGATGTTTGTAACTGCTGACAATCAACCGGTTCAGGTATGGATTGACGAGATTTCTATCTACAAAGCTGCCTCATTATACGATAACAGTCAGGATCTGAAAAAAGTCCTCTACAATCATTCCGATACCAGTCTGACGGTTTCTCTCACTGGCAATTGGTTGGATTTGATTGGGAATACCGTAAGTGGGCAGATTGTGTTGCCACCCTGGTCTGGCAATGTTTTGGTAAAAAAAACTGACAACGGTCCGCTGAGCTTATCAGAAGACTTGGTGTCATTTGATGTGCGGAAGGTGGATGGACGCTTCACAGAGGTGAGTTGGGCCATGCAGGAGGAACGGGAAGCCTATCGTTACAGGGTAGAGCATTCCCTTGATGGAAGACTGTTTCGCACGATCAGTCCGGAAATTGAAACCAAACAGCTTTTTCAGGACAACCAGTATCAATTCGTTCATCAGCATCCATTGCAAGGCAAAAACTTCTATCGCTTGAAACAGCTTTGGCCAGATGGAACGATTGAGCTTTCAGATGTCCGGGAAGTCAGCTTTGAGGCTATTCGTCTGGCACCTGCCCAGATCGTGTATGCAGACTATCAGCTTTCAGTGATTCCCAATCCATCTGTTCCTCTCAAAAGTGGCTTCGTTTCCTCTTTGGATGGGAAAATCTTGTGGGAAGCAGGCCCTCCGTCATTACAAAGTCCCTTTTCTATTTCCACTCAGGGCTGGACGCCTGGCTATTATTTTCTACAGTTAGTAGATGAATATGGATTGCCACAAACTGCTTTTCGCTTCACCGTCGAATAGCTTGTTTTCAGAATAAACTTTGTGAAAAATATGATGAGGGGCGCTTCACCGAAGCGCCCCTTCTGCATCAGATGTTTACAAAAGCATTCAATGCTAGCGGAGGAATATTTTTTGACTGATTTCCCATCCATTTCCTTTAATCCGCAAAAGGTATAAACCAGGAGCCAAAGGCCTGATAGCCAGTTTCTTTTGATAAACCAAGCTGTCAATTTCATCGGATCCCTGCTTGACGATTTGACCAGAAGCCTGATAGAGAGAATACTGAAATCTGCCTAGTGGTGCATTTTCAATTCGCAAAAATGGATTCTGATTAACCTCCAGCGGATTGGGATACATCTTCAGGCGTGGCTGAATCTGGGAAAAGGCGAAGCGATTTTGTGGTGGTGTCGCCTGAAGAACTTCAATGCCCTTGATCGAAGGGTTGTTGGCTATGTGGAAGAATGACAAACTCAGTTGGCCATCATTGACGGCCACCAAATGTGATTCAAGATGCGCAGTCTGGTAACCTGCTACGGATGATACATCCAAACCCGCCAGTACCGTATCTCCTTCGAGTAACACACCAAATACCCGACTGCCGGGTGTCTGTGCACCACCAAAAATCTCTGCGAACAGTAGATTGACGGTGTAATAGCCATTGGGCAGGGGGAATTCATAAGCCATTGGCGCACCAGATTTGCTGTCCCATCTTTCTGCCTGAAAAATGGCATCAGGATAGCTGGTAGTATTGGTCAGAGGCACAGCGTCGCTGTAGGTTGCATTTGATCCGCTGACAAACCAGGGGGATGGTGATGCCTTGCTGTCTTCGGTCCACACCTGGGGCGCTCCATCATGAGAGCTCAACTGAGGCCCACCAGCATTGACCCGGAAAATGACGCTGTTGGGATTGGGGGGGTGAAATTCCAGCACCACTTTTTTGCTGCTGTTTTTGCCGTATTGAATGTCCAGCTTCGCGGTTTTGGGACCTGATCCAGAAGGGGTAAAGACGATGTCTATTTGTTTCTGGCCCTCAGATGGGATCAAAAAATCTTCGCTTAGAAGACTGGATATCCCAAAATCGGCAGTATCGGTTCCGATGATCTCCAATGAGCGGACGAAAACGGCTTGATTTCCATTCTTCACTTGCAGGGAGACAGACTGGGTACCAGAAGCAATGAACACCAGGGTATCCGGGCAGCTGAGTTCACTTGCATCTGATGCATCGCCGCTTGGATTGTCAAGGCCATAAACTTCCATATTGGTTTGCGAGCCGCTGCCCTGAAAGGGAGACCCTGAGCTGATGATGATGCCATCTCCTGACACCACTGCCTGGGTACCGTGGCGGGGATGGTTTAAACTGCTCAGTGTATCCCAGGTATTGGAGTTAACATCATAGGCCTCTACCGTTGCATAGGCCTGGCCATTTCCCTCACCGCCCATGACCACGACCTGATCATGAAAACTGACCACTGCTGCCGCGGCACGAGGCGTAGGTAAATTATTGCCAATCGGGAGCGTCAACCAACTCCCGGTATTGAAATCATATACGTCTACCTCTGGAATCATGGGGGCGAAAATACCACCAGGACCGCCCGATAAACGGCCTCCCACTGCATACAATTTATTGTCGTGCACGGAGGCATGGAAATGGTCTCTGGCATGGGGGGCATCCGGTAGAACGGTCCAGGTATTGGTTTGCGGATCGTACCGATCAAACATGGAGACATAGCCGCCATTGTGTCCATCAGTATTTCCGCCAATGATGTAGAATTGACCATTATGAACCACCAGGCCGGCCCCCCCTCTGCGCCGGCTAGCCGGGATTTCTGGTCCCGTGATCCAGTCATTGTCAGCCGGATCATAGAGATAGATATTGGTCTCCGGAGTTTCATTGGGAAACGCATTGTCTTGAAACGCACAAATGACCCAAATCAAGCCCTGGTATTCGGTCGCCTGAAAATGGTTGAAGGCTTTAGGAGTAAAACCGGCAAAAGACCAGCTATCGGTGGTGAAGTCGTATCCTTCCATCATTTGGGGGCTTTCCCTTCCGCCAAACAAGTAGAGCTTATTACCTGCCTGTACCATGGAATTTTCATGTCGAGGGATATGATCGGGGCTATTGGGGATTTGCGTCCAGGTATCTGGAATTTGCGTCGCATTCGATTGGATAATTTCAATGCCTTTGATTGCAGCACTACCAGCCGTCCGAAAGATTTCCACAGCGAGCGATCCGTCCTGAACATCGACTGTGAAACTCTTGACCACGGCGGTTTTGAATCCCGCTTCTGCCACCGCGTCAAAGTTTTGCATGACGGTATCTCCCTCTATGATTGCCCCCAGAACGCGGTAGCCAATTGCCTGGCCGCCATCAAAAATTTCTGCGAACATGAGATTGACGGTATATAGCCCATTGATAACCGGAAACTCATAGCGCATATTATCGCCACTTTTGCTATCCCAGCGTTCGCTGAAAAACAGATCATCAGGATAGGAGGTATTGTTGATGAAACCAGATGGAATGTTGCTGTAAGTCAAATTGGAGCCTGCGATGAAGAAAGGCGAAGCATTGTTTTTGGTATCGATGTCCCAATCAAGTGGCTCTCCATCAGTGCTGCTGAGTGGCGGTCCGCCGGAATTGATCCGGTACAAGACGGTTGCGCCCCCTCCGCCGCTGGAATTGGGGACCTTGGCAGGATTGAGGGTGACGAATTTCAAGGCTTCTTCTTCACTCACACCACCAAAAAGGACCATCTTTCCAGCCAAGCTATTGCACGTAGACGACAAAGTAGGCAGCGTGAAAGTGGGTAAG
>JBCBZF010001196.1:0-2019 GCA_039815525.1 Bacteroidota bacterium
CACTGTGTCGGGTCAGCTGGAAGCGGAAGTAGGCGCTCAGGCGCTTGGGAAGGTGTACACCTTCGGTCCTACTTTCCGGGCTGAAAACTCCAACACGACTCGCCACCTGGCGGAGTTCTGGATGATCGAGCCGGAGATGGCGTTTTACGACATCAACGACAACATGGACCTTGCAGAGGACTTCATCAAGTTTATCATCCGCCATGTGATGGAGCATCACATGGATGATCTCGAGTTTCTGCACAAGCGGATCGAGCAGGAGGAGAAAAACATGAAGAAGGAAGACAGGCGGCCTATGCCTTTGCTGGAAACCCTTCAATTTGTGGTGGACAATGAATTCGAACGCCTGACCTATACCGAAGCTGTCAACATTCTGCGTAACTCAAAACCGTACAAAAAAGGACGTTTTGAGTATCCGGTGGAGTGGGGCAAGGATCTGCAAGCGGAGCATGAACGCTATCTGGTAGAGAAGAAATTTGCCAAGCCCGTCATTGTGACGGATTATCCGAAAGACATCAAGGCATTTTACATGAAAATGAATGATGACGGAAAGACTGTGGCAGCAATGGACATTCTCTTTCCGGGGATCGGCGAATTGGTCGGCGGCTCTCAACGAGAAGAACGCCTCGACGTACTGAAAGCACGCATGGCGGAGATGGACATTCCGGAGGAAGAACTGTGGTGGTACCTGGAATTACGCGAATTTGGGACCGCTCCACACAGTGGATTTGGCCTTGGGTTTGAACGCATGGTGTTGTTCATTACCGGCATGACCAATATTCGGGACGTCATCATGTTCCCGCGTACACCGAAGTCAGCCGCTTTTTAAGCTGACCTTCATGACGCAAATGAAGGACGCAAAGCGGTAGAATCATCATTGCCGCTTTGCGTCCTATTTATTTCTTTAACCTCAGTTCTGGAGAAAGATCCGTGCTTTGTCAAGTCTGAATGTTCGGCTTAGGGGTGTTCTTTTTTTGATGAAAAATGCCCTCTATTTCGTTTTAATGGCATTTTCGTAGGGGCGTTTTGCAAAACGCCCCTACGAGATCAACCTGAATTTTTAGGTTTGACAGACCACTATACTGTTCTCTATCACAATTCATTTACGCCCACAATCACTTCTAATTCCAGGGAGGAAATGAGCTTGACCCACACCAGATCATCTACTCCATCCTGATTGACGTCCATGACCAAAGACTCGATCCATGGGCTGTAGACGATGTCTCCTGGCACGGTGATGATTTCGTTCAGGTCCCAATCGATGTTGTTTCCCGCATTGCCTTTTCCAAGCATGAATGAAAGCAAGCGCTTATTGTTCATGATCGGGTAAAAGGACAGCAGCACATCCATATTATCGTCCCGGTCTAGTTTTCCGGTTCGTAACTGTTCTCTCTGATTGGTGCGGTTGAATCCAAAATCGATATTTTCTCGGTCAAGCGTGAGCAGACCTGGCGCATTTGAAACCAAAATTGAAGAGCCAAAACTGCCATCAATGTTGAGGAGAACCAGTTCTTCCAGTTGATCCCCATTTATGTCTCCCACAGTGAAATTGGCATCAATGGTGCTACCTCTCTGATAGAGGGGAGAGAACGTCATGTCATTCTGATTGGGATTGTATTCCGCCATGGCATAGATCAGCGCGCCACTGTAATTCTGGGCCAGCCAGAGAATTTCATCCTGTTGATCGCCATCTATGTCCATCAGGATCAATTCAAATCTATTCCAGTCAATGTCTGTACGTGAATGATCCCAGGATCCGACGGATCTCAGGCTGCCATCCGCTTGTCCCAGACTGATGTAGGTGCGGTTATTGTTCAGCTCGCTGTAGACCATATCAGCCCGGCCATCATTGTTGATATTCGCCATGGATGCGGTGTATGGCCCCCATCCACCGGTTCGGCTGATCACTGGTGCGTATTGATGTGTTCCGTCTCTCAAAAGAGCTGTATAGGTCCGGTTCAGACCACTGGTGACCAAGTTCCACGAAATATCGTCTATCCCATCGCCATTGAAATCACC
>JBCBZF010000962.1:0-2820 GCA_039815525.1 Bacteroidota bacterium
AATCAGTCGCTAAAAAAATACCCACTAACATCGTTAGATAAAAATACATCATAAATTCACACGCGTACTAGATCTCAGAAAGCTTCTCCACAAAATCAACCATCTCATTCACCTCCAGACGATCGCATCATCCCAGCCTGTGAATTGGATGTTTATCTCAGTGCCATCTTACTGTAGCCTCAAAATCGATTGCGCCTCTGCCCTACTCTATCACTATTCGCCTCCACATCTATCAAAACATTCGGATAGAAATGTCCAGTCATCCCATTCCGTTTTCACGCGATTCGGCTCATGTCAGATCGAACTGACACCTTCATTAACCTAATGGCTTTTCAAGTAGAATGGGCGTATTATGGTGGAACCACCAACTCTGATTCCAATCAAGTAGCAGAAGTAACCTCAACCCTGCAATCATTTCTTGACCGAAATCCCAAGGTTTCTATCAACAACAATACCTTTGGTGATCCAGCCCCTTATGCTTCAAAAGCATTTATGGCGAAGGTTTCTCAAAATGGGATTCCGAGGGTGTTTGCAGCACAGGAAAACCAGGAGATCAACTTCGCTGTTACAAATGAAACCGTTCAAAGCAAATAGAACGACAGAGTAGTTGATTCAGGCAAAGGCACCAAGCTAAGCAGGGTGCCTTTGTTTATTTCATCGATCGGTGCGACACTGGCTGATGATCAGCTTTTCGCGGGTCTTTTCACTGTTGATGATCTCGTAAAACTTATCGAGATACCGAATGGCTTTCTTCTGGGTTGAAGCTTTTAGGTAGGGATTATTGTTATAGAGTGCGTAAATCGCGGCTTTCTTTTCATTGAAAAGCGCAAAAGCAGTATCAAAACGATCCGGACTTTGTTTGAAACCACGATACAGGCGATCAGTTACGTCATCTAAGCCCAGTGTGGGATTTGGATTGGCGTATGGCGCATTGATGATACCGCTCCAATCAAAATCATACGGGACAGCAATCGGCCCCTTCCCGACTTCCAGTGGTTGGACCATTTTCACATTGTGCAGGTTGGGAATGGACCAATCTGTGTTGCCAATCATAAAAGCAAAAAGGGACACCAATACCTCATTGTGGGGCTGACAATCACGTGGGTGAATATTTTTCACCTCCACCAGGTCCCCTCCGGCCCTTTTGGCAACATCCTTTTCGTCCTCAATCAGGAATCCATACTTCAGAATCGGTTTCCCCTTTCCATTCACGTCCTCATAACTCACTTTGACCATTCGTACCCGAAAGCTTGCGTCTGTCAATTGATTGTACATGCGGTAGACGAGATACTCCTGTACCAGAAATTGCTCAAAGGAGGCACTATTTTGACAATGGGTCACCAGCTTCAATTTCTTCTGCCCGTGAAAAAGCGTTTGCTTCACGCTGTCCTTTTTGAACTTCAGCCGAATAGGGGGAAAAGCACAATTGGCGCGACTGCGACGAAAATTACCCCGGACCTTCAATTCAACAGGAAGCATTTTCCCTTCTTCCAAGCCTTCGTAAGTAATCTGCGCCGGGTGGTAACTTCTTTCTTCTCCACGATCCCGCAACAACTCCTTCATATCTGTGAGAATGCGCACCTCAACCAGACTGCTGTCTTTAAAAAGCGGTTCGTCCTTCCAGTCCACTGATGTTCTGGGTATGCTTGGTCCCATCCCAGAAAGGATGAGAAAATATATTGGCAGTGAGTAGAAAAACCTTTTCATCCTTGATCGTCAGTTTATAATTCTGTGGAAAAGTGAATACGAACAGGTTTACCTTCTGGCACATGCGCACGTTCTTCCATGGATACTTCACCATTTTCGGTGATCAGAAGGATGGTGGAGACACGCGTCCCGTAGGCTTTACTTCGAATAAACATGGGGGCAAGAATGCGTTCCCAAGCCAATGGAACACCAGTTTTAGGCAATGTGTCATCAGGTGCCGTTTCTGCATTGCTCAGCATGTCAAACAGCAGGTTTCGGTTCCACGCATTGCCACTTCTGATTAAATGCTTCAATTCACGCATCCCTTTTTCAACTTTTGGCCAGGGCGTATTGAGAAGGTGATTACTCAAACCGTAAACCCCTGGTTTAAGCGCCTCTGCCCCCTCTCCCCGATTGGATACATACCATAAAGATTGTTGATCACCTACAATCAGGTTAAACCCATTATATTGATCAGCATTTTGCCCGAGGGTTGCAAGGTAGTCCGCAGGAGAATCAGTTTTTCGCAAGAAATCCGCAACCAGATCTCCGCGGGTGGGTGCCCCTGCCATTTCACCAGGAACTTCCCGGTAATTGGTAACGGCTGCAAAGCCTCCCTTCCGGTTGACACCCATCCAGGTTCCGCCACCTTTTAAATCACGTCCAGCGAAAATATTGCTATCCGAATCCCACCAATCCGCCCTGGCAGTCGGTCTTTCGTAGAATTCGTCACGATTAGCCGCGAGGATTAGTTGATAGTCTGGATGGACACGGTAGGCAAATAGAATCAAACACATGCCCAAAAGTAAAGACTTTTTAGGTCTTAACGGTAGATCCCAAAACGGAAAGCGGTCAGTCGTTCCACGACGCCATTGTTGGCAGATACGAGTACTTCTCCCAGATAACGGCCGGCAGCCAATCTTTCAACATTTATTTCGCTGTGATTGATCCCATTTTGCAGCAACAGATTATAGGTACCGACTTGTTGGCCCTGCTCATTTAATATTTGGAGCACGGCAGCACCAGAAAAACCTGCTTCCATCTGGATGTTCAAGACTGTGTCGGCCGGATTGGGATAGGGCTTTGCCACCAGGCGTTTTTGGCCATCATCTTCAAATCGGACTTCCACGACCG
>JBCBZF010000482.1:0-5352 GCA_039815525.1 Bacteroidota bacterium
CATTGATCCATGAGACATCGCTGGTATTTTGTCCAGGCTGCCATTGTTCCGCCTTTGCTTGCTCGATCACATCGAGTTCAGCCTGCGAATAGCGATAGATGGACACCTTGGCCGGACCGGAACGTTCGGTTCCGATGTAGTGCATGGTGCCAGGTGGCAAGGCCGCGGCTTGAGAATGGAGGTGTTCACTCATCTTTGGTGTGGGCTTCAGTGGTAAAAGGCCTAATCTGATCATAAAGGGTAAACAGGCTGTCGCCATGATACATCATTACCCCTTCTTCCGACTGGGTCGGTCCGGTCTGTTGTGATAATCCTGTATGGAGAAACAGGATAAGTGGTACAAAAATAAGGAAGGACTTTTTCATGACAGAGTTCGCATTGAGATCAGCATCCTTGTTAATAATATGGATTTCTGAACAGACTCCGCCCTAAACTGGCTCCTGGAGCTTCCTGCGGTCTGAAATGATGTGTAGATCACGCTGCGGAAATGGAATCTGAATCCCTTTTTCAACAAAAGCGGCATTGATCCTTACCCTAATGTCTCCCTTGGTAAATTCTACTTCAAATGGATCTCGGGTCCAAAACAGCACTTCAAACAATAAAGCCGAATCACCAAAGTCCACGAATCGGCTCAGCGGTTCCGGCGAACGTTCAACCTTGGGATGCTTACGGGCCGCTTCTGTGATGGTCGCCATGACCAGATCCACATCAGAGCCGTAGGCTACGCCAACCTGGACCATCGAGCGCGTAGGCGCTTGGTTGTGGCTCCAGTTGATGACATTGTCGAGGGTAAACTTGGCATTGGGGACAATCACTGAAATCCCTTCCCGACTGATGACGGTGGTGGCGCGAATGCCGATTCTTTTTACCCTGCCAATCAGATCTCCTACCTGCACCACATCATTGACCTGTATGCTGCCATCGAATAGGATGATCAATCCACTGATAAAGTCGTTGAAGGTATATTGTAAGCCCAGCCCGACCCCTACCAACAAAGCCGCTGATCCGGCGAGGAACAACGAAAGCTTGATGCCAACGATTTCCATCGACACCAGGATGGCCAGGAAGTAAACCACGTATTTGAGGATTTGGACCAAAGCCTGACGGCGTCCGGGATCGACAATTCGTTTCCGGGAAAATTTGCGGGCCAGCGCCTTCTGAACCAACCAAATACCAGCCCGGGCAATCACAAATACCAGAATGATGCTCAGAATGCCGAAAATGGTCAGCTTAAAATCCTGATAGGTAAAAAGTGTATACTCGAGGAATGAAGTAAAGCGTTCCATCTGAAATTGATTTCTCCTGTGTGGAGGCTGGATAGAGTTCCCTGGGCTCTCCAGCCGCTAAGTATGGGATGTATGAGAAGGTATGAGCATGAACCCCAGAACCAATCCGGGCTTCATGCTCGAAGGACTCCATTAACGATTGTTCAGCCCAACTGAGAAGCGAATCTCAGCGCTGAGTCCGACAAACGGCTGCAATTGAATCCGGTCAGCGGAGAAGATCGGATTGGTCATTTGATCAGGATCAACTTCCACCACTTCTTCCAGAACAACGACACCAGCATTGAGGCGAATGAAACGGAAAATGCCGTATCCCAGGCCAGCAAAGAATGGACGGCCAAACACCGGTCCGGTATATATTTCTTCATTTGGGCCCTCCAAATTGCTGGTGAAGGCCCCCAGGGAGATGGACGTATTGCGCAATAGTGGCGAGGCTGACGTCCGATTGCTCAAGGGGATAGACAGCCCCACGTACGGAGCACTGCCGTATGTGAAATTCTCCGCATCTCCACTGAGCAAGACGCCCCCATAGCCAACATTGAGGGCCAGTGCACCATTGGTTTTTTCGGTTGGGTAATCTTTTACCTTCCGTTGCTGTGCAATTCGCCACCAATCATTGTCAAACAGACGCTCGATTTCCTGTTCTAAAATCGCATCCAATTGGACGGCATTGGTCGCGCTGCTGTCCTTGGCCAATCCTTTCAGATAGGTTTCCAGCATGGGAGAAAAATGAAGTTCTTTGTCCTGCGCCATGCGATAGTCTGACAAGCCGATTTGCAGGATATCGTTAAAGTCATCATTGAGTTTTTTTGCCGATTCCATCAGGTGGAGGCGTCCTTTACGGATCTGAATGTGTTGTTGGCGGTAAAAACTAATTTGCTGCAAGATTTGTCTCCGCACGGCACGTTTTTCTTCTACTTTCAGGTTCCCATAGTAGGTGAGATGTATGTCATATTCATTGCTGCCCTGTAAGCGGTAGTTGATGGGGAGGCGAAAGGCTTCGCTGTTGTGTCCAGCCTGACGTTGCCATAGTCCTTTGTACAGGGACTTTTTTGCATTGGGCTTGGTAATGCGAATTTCAACTGCGGTGATATCGGAGGTGATTTCACCAGAAAAAATCATCATCTGATCAGCGGGAAGGGCTTGTCCATTGTTGAAGTAGCCCATTTCAAAATCAAAGACCACGGCTTCATATTGGGCAAAGCCAAGGCTCACACTGAAAAAGACCAAAAGGAAAAGGATAGATTGTCTCATTTTCTTGCCAAATTAAAAGGAATGTGGCACTGAGACGGTGATGATTTCAGAAAGGTGACAAGAGGAAGAAAAATATTTTTGCCGGAAAGATGCGAACAAAAACAGGGGCCTCAGAAAGACCCCTGCTCAATATTGGTTTGATGGATCAGCAGGATTATTGGTCAGGCAAACCTAACGATTCGGGTTGATCTCGTAGGGCCGTTTTGCAAAACGCCACTACAAAAACGCCATTCAAACGAAATAGAGGATGTTCTTTGGCAATAAAAATAAGACCACTAATCCGAACATCAAGACTTGACAAAGCACTAGTTGATGATGCCAGTAATCAGAAAATCAAGCGAGGCTGCCACTCCGGCATTGACTGAGACCTCAGTGGTAACGCTACCGGAGGCAAAGAGTGAACCTTGTAAAAATCCGCTGAAGCTCAACTTTCCGTCATTGTTGTTTTCTTCAAAAGCGACCAGGCAGATTTCGTATTCACCCTCCGCTAAAAAGGATAAATCATAGGTGTAGGACGCACCGCTTTTGACCGCAGCGGTACTGGTGATCGCATTTTTAAACTGGATGTCCCCATTCGCCTGGGTCTCCGTTTCTTTGTTAAAACTGCCTTTTTGGTAGGCGTATACCACTACTTTGTCAGGATTGTTGAAAGTCGATACATCAAACTGCCCTTCAATGCTACCACTGAGTGATTCATCTACCCCTCTGATCGATGCGTTGAGATCGCTTTGGGCGACAAATTCAAACGCATCGTCAGAATTCTCTTCGTAGCGAATGGCTTTGCGCAAATCAAAATCAAGTACCACTGAAGAACGTGCTTCCCCCACGACATCAAAAGCCGCCTGTGTGCTGAGTTCCAGGCTACTTTGGGCACTGGCAGCAAGATTTTTCTTTTCGCCATCAATCGTCATCACATAACAGCCTGGTGCATTGCCGTCTGCATCCGTTTCGGTATCCAATACCAGGGTGATACGATTGTAGCTTTTGGCCTCTAATTCTGTAAGTCCCAACACCTTTGTGTTGCCATTTTGATACGCCATGATGTCAATGGTTTGCTTACCCTGGAAGCCTTCATAGCTTTCTCCGTCAATTTTGACTTCTGCAACTGTGATGAATACCCCTTCGATAGATGCATCGTCAGATGGTGCATCAGTGATCTTCATCTGGACTTCGCCAGAAATACCACTTTCTTCACATCCAGTGAAAAAGACGATGCTCCATAAGAGAAGAAAAGAAAGAAAATGCCTGATCTTAAGTGAATTCATAATAGGTTTTGTGTAAAATGATTCGGAAAACCCAAAAGTAGATGGATGGATCTTGATTCAAGAGGAGATGATGTTGCATGTATTACATTTGTCAAAATTTTAATAAAAGGGAAATTTTTACCCCGTAATAATAAAAAGGCTTTCGAAAATGATCAGGTGGCGGGATTGTTCATTTTTGTCCATATGTTTTTCTCACGCATCAATCTCTCATCCGTCCTTTGCCTGATTGCATTTTCCTCGATGATCCTGACCGTTTGCTCCCTGCAAGCACAATCGATAGACAGCCTTCATCTTGATGGTGTGGTGTACGTGCAGCTTAAGCCCGGTGCTTCGTTTGATTTAGTAGCCTACGATTCATCTAACCTGATTCTCAACCAACTGATAGATGTGTACGAGATCCTCGAAATCAGTCAGCCATTTGCCGGGATCAATGATGAACTGGACCGAAGCTTCCGGTTCGATTTTGCAAGCATTGCGCAAATCGATAACCTTTTATTACAGCTCCAAAATCATCCTGAGCTTGTCTATGCAGAGAAAAGCCCACTCTTTCGCACCAATTTTATCCCGGACGATTTGTTGGGGAGTCAGTGGCATCTTCCCAAAATTGAAGCGGAAAAGGCCTGGGATCTTCAACGGGGCAATGATGACATTGTGGTAGCGGTGGTCGACAATGCGGTTCGGATGACCCATGAAGATTTGTCTTCCATCTTATGGATCAATCAGACAGAAGCCAATGGCCTGCCGGGGGTGGACGATGATTTGAATGGATATGTCGACGATGTGCACGGATTTGATGTTGCGGACCGTGATGCTGATCCGAGTCCGCCAGACAGTCTGGATGATTTCGATTCATTCAGCCATGGTACCCACGTAGCTGGGATTGCTGCTGCCGCAACTGACAATCAGTTAGGGGGCGCGTCAATTGGCTTTGGGATTTCGATGATGAGTGTCAAATGTACGCCCAGCAGCGAGAGCGGCAATGTCCTGACCAATGCCTATGATGGCATTGTGTATGCCATGCGCAGTGGCGCAGATGTGATCAATATGTCTTTTGGCTCTGCCAGCAATACCTATCTCACTTTGGGAAACATTCTGACGGCCGCACATCAGCAGGATATCATGTTGGTTACCGCGGCCGGAAATGCAAATACTGATACAGAATTTTATCCCGCGGCACATCCAGATGTGCTGGCGGTCGCCGCCACCAATCAATCTGATCGCAAGCCCTCCTTCTCCAATTTTGGAGGATGGATTGATGTGGCTGCACCCGGCCAGCAGATCTATGCGCCCCTGGCCGGGAGTGATCAGTCTTATGGTAGCCTGAGTGGTACCTCCATGGCTGCTCCGCTGGTAGCGGGTTTGTGCGGGCTGATGCGGTCGCAGGATGCTACGCAAACACCCGATCAGCTCAAAACGCAGTTGGTCAATGCTTGTGAAAACATTGATGCCAATCATCCTGAGTTTGCCGGGCAAATGGGCGCAGGACGCATCAATGCTTTTTGGGCTGTCGGTGGAACCGCCACCAATGTGGTACCTGATACAGATTTAAA
>JBCBZF010000600.1:0-4554 GCA_039815525.1 Bacteroidota bacterium
GCCCTGACGCAGATCCGCAACAATTACAATCCCGCCTTTTTATTTGGCGCGACCGCTGATGTGTATCGGTTGTACCTCAACGAAGAAAAAGAAGGGCATGACAGCGATGAATCAGGGGTCTTACTCAACCCCACCATTCGTCTGGGATTTGGCTTTTGATTTGCATAGATAAGCGTATGAATTGGTTCATCTTAATCCTGCTGATATTTGGTATGACCTTTTTCCGCTGGTGGTGGAAAAAAAGGAAATCCTGAATAACTTGCGTGTGCAATTGATTCAATATGGCCACGCACCCCTACGTAAACTGTTTCGTCAACGATGGCATCGCGACCATCGAGTTTTTCCATCCCCGCAGCAACTCACTGCCTGGAGACATCCTCACCAATCTTGCCAATACGATTCGTTCTTGTGGCAATGATGAAGGGGTAAAAGTAATTATTCTCCGTTCTGGGGGAGAAAGAGCCTTTTGTGCAGGCGCCTCATTTGATGAACTGGTAGCCATCAATGATGCTGAACAGGGAAAACGCTTTTTCTCAGGTTTTGCCAATGTGATCAATGCCGCCCGCAAATGTCCCAAATTCATCATCGGACGGGTTCAGGGCAAAACCGTTGGCGGTGGGGTAGGTGTCGCCTCAGCGGTAGACTACTGCTTTGCCACCCAGTATGCTTCCGTCAAATTGAGCGAACTGGCCATTGGAATCGGGCCTTTCGTGGTCGGTCCGGCTGTAGAACGGAAGATTGGGACCTCTGCCATGAGCCAGCTTGCCATCGACGCCACCGAATGGCGCAGTGCGGAATGGGCCCGTCAACAGGGCTTATTTGCCCAGGTTTTTGAAAGTACATCAGAGATGGATGTGGCCGTTCAGGCCCTGGCCGAACGCCTGTCAGCTTCTAATCCGGAAGCCATGCGACTGATGAAACAGACTTTCTGGACCGGAACTGATCATTGGGATGAACTCCTGATGCAACGTGCGGCCATGAGTGGCAAACTCGTCCTCTCTGACTTTACCCGGGAAGCCATTGCACGTTTTAAGGCCTGAAAAGTATTACTCGATCCTTTGCAGTTTTTGAGTGAAAACCCCCTGGTCGCTCTGTATCCGTACATATAGCCAGCCGGGGCTTTTTCTCTCGGGAAAAACGATGGTTTGTTCCCCTTTTCGAACTTCGGTGAAGCCAATATCACGTCCCATTGGGTCGCTCAGGTGAATGATGCCAGTTTGAAGTGGCCGTCCAGATTGGATGGTGAATGATTCTACAAACGGATTAGGGAAAATTTTCATAGAAACCTCTTCTACGCCATCAATCCCAACAAAGGTCTCGCAAGTCTGTAAGCTTTCATTGGCAACATATAAAAGGGTGTCTCCATGAAAGAATTGGCAGACAAAAAAATCTGGGGAATAGCTAAAGTAGTGATCAAAATCTTCCTCACTTGCCGAGAACGCAATCAGTGGAATACTTGGACCGACACCTTCAATCAGATCAAGAGGTACATCAGCTTGACTTGGGGTGAACCGAATTCTCTTGAATCCCTGGACTGAATCCACCGCAACAACCGCTCTGGTGAGGAAGTTACTCTTATTAAACGCCTGATATGCCACTTGAAAACTATCGCCTACAACCAGGTCCAGATCCATGATCAATCGCTCGCCCCCTTCGTTTAATGCCCAATACCATGCTTTACTATGGCTGTCATTTTCACGGAAAAAGCCAACCAGACGCTGATTGGTACCACTAAAGTTTGTTAAAATGACTTGTTTGTATGCGATTCCATTGAAGACGGTGTCGACGCCCAGATAGAGTGCTCCCTCGGCAACCAAGCTTGCATCGGGTACTTCGAACCGAAATGACCAGCTTGTACCAAGCGAATCATAAATGGCCCGATACTGACCGAAGGAAAAAAATGTACAAATGGAGAAGAGGAAGAAAAGAAACACAGGCTTCATATTGACATGATTTGATAGGATAAAACATCGTTCAACACAAAACCGCTGACTCCAATTTAAAAAACTTTTCCACAGAAAAAGCCTCTTTTAGTTATCAGAATGCCCTTTTGGGCCCATTCTCAACATCCAACGACAACCCATTTCACAATAAGACCGTACCACCAACCGTAATACACTTACAATTCATTCAGGCATTTCGAACTTCCGCCAACACACAACAATCGGTCGTAAGCCTATCGAAAAACCTCTAAATCCTGTGGCATTCTCCTAACCTTCGCCACACACGTTTTTCTCCCAAATCAACATGTTTTTCTGATCGCTCTGCGATACCCGTATCCAGCTCCGGATACCCGACCCGATTGTCCTGATTTTCCACCTCACCTTACCGTATTACACAAACGACATTTATGCGTACTGCAAAAAAAAGAAAGCCTGAATCTCCTGCTGCCAATCAGACCACACCATTGGTCAATCTGTTTGCGTACATCCGCGATCTGTTCAATACCGCCGAGCCTAAGCTCCGCTTTGACCAGAACGCTGCCCGCAACAAAGATTGGTGGCTGATGCACGACTGGGTACAACTCAGTGGCACCGAACAACATCCAGACTTTGATCTCCAATTTGATCACCCTGACCAGCCCTTGCTGACCCTCAAACGCAGTGAATCCAGTACGCCTCCGACCATTCCGACTGCTTTGCAGGGATGGTTGGACATCGATCCTGAAGCGGAAGATGCTGTCCGGTCCAAATCCAAAACAGAAGTGAGTTTTACCAGCGACCCAGAGCGGGTGCGCATCTTCCGCGATTTTCAAAGCCAGATTCAGGGCAAGCCTTTAGATGAAGTCCAGAATCTCAGCATTCCATCAATCCTGAATCAGTGGATTGATCTCAGAGCGGAGAAAGGCAAAGTGTGGGTGCATCCCATCGAAAAGGGAGAAGAAGACTTTGGGGCAATGGAGTTGCGGAGAGATCTGCTGACATCCTACAAACGCAATTATGCGGAATTTCAGCAGCTCGAAGGGCCACGTCAGCGCATCAATGCGGTATACGACGCCCTGCACACCGCTTATTATGAGTTAAAAGCCCAAACCGATAAGCGTTTGTTTCTTTCTTTCGGTCTGCTCTCAGGGAAAGGCTATCGTAATTTCCTTTTTCACATTCCGCTGCGACTGGAATTGCAACAGCAGGAATTACGTCTGATCACCGATACGCTTACCTACGGAATTTCATGTGAGCAATCCTTCACCGGTCAGTTGGAAAATTGGTTTCCGCACGAGCCGGAGCACATGATTGAACAGCGCCAACAGCAGGTTCTGCAGGAAGTAGATGCTTTTCACTCCGAACCAAAGGAATGTAATTTTGATCCGCAGTACCTCAAACACAGCTTTTATGAAGCGGCTATCAAAATTCTGAGTGTCTTTCCGAGTTTGGAAGATCGCTTCTTCGCCAATGGCGAGCTGAATTATGACCTGCCCTCCGCCGAAAGTGACCGGATGGTCCTGAGCTTTTCGCCAGTTGTACAAGTGCGTTCTCTTGACCAGGGCATTCACATTTCCCAGGATGCCGCCAATATCATGAGCCGCATCCATCAGCTAGGCAGCGAAGGTGCCAATGATCAGATTCCGGATTATTTCAAAAAATTATTCTCTCTGCGGAAAGAAGGCAATCCTCTCCGTATTGCTTATCGCAAAATGGACATGGCTGCGCCGGTCCGCAATGAACCGCTTCCACGCCCTGACCGTTTTCTCTTTCCGCTTCCATACAATGACGAACAAATGGCCATTGCGGAGCGTCTGCTTGAGCAGGATGCTGTCATCGTCAAAGGCCCTCCCGGTACTGGTAAAAGTCATACCATTGCCAACCTTACTTCGCATTTTGTTGCGGAAGGGAAATCCATCCTGATTGTCTCCAAAAATGCCAAGGCTTTGGAGGTGATTCGCGGAAAGCTTCCTGAAGAAATCCGACACCTGGCCGTTTCTCTGGTCAATGAAGATCCACAGCAGGAAGGCATGAAACATGCCATTGACGGGATCAAGGATCATCTTTCTCGCACCTACACAATTGAAGAAGTTGATCAGCTGGAAGACGAACTGAAAGCCCTCGAAGCACAGTTTAATGTGCAGTGGCAGGAAGTGATCGCCCAAGTCGCCAATAATGCAGCCCAACTGGAAATCTATGATCCGCTCAGTGGGAAGATCGAGCAGATGCCAGTGGCGCATTGGATCAAACGTCTGGCTGAAAGCGCTAATCGGGAAAGTTTCATTTTCGATGTGATTACGCACGAAAGTGAGACGGAAGGATTGAGTCAGGCTTTAACCGCATTGGCCGATCAACTCAACCAGGCGGATGTACAGCTTTTGCGTTTTGACTGGCCTACAACGGATAATTGGCCGCGTCCAGAGTCTTTGGTGGCGGTTTTGGAAGAAAAAGAAAAGTTACTGAATCAGTTTGCCCCTGAAGCTTTCCAGGGACTCGATCCGGCATATTTTGATGAAGCCTTTTTACAAGAATGGGAAATCGTCAAAGAAAGAATCGAACTGCTGAACACACAGCAGAGCTGGTTGGGCCGTCCCGGTTTCAAAGCTGACGATCTGCGCGTTTTTCTGGCTGA
>JBCBZF010000035.1:0-14985 GCA_039815525.1 Bacteroidota bacterium
AACACTTTCATTATGCTTCTCATATGCTCGATGATTCGATCTCCTGACACAAATGTGGTTGGTGTCCTTCGGCCACCCCCGTACCCACCTGTCCATCAAAGCCATGAAACAAAAACATCATTCCATGCTGGCTAGGCGTCTTGCTCACCATGTGGAACGAACTTTCTTCTCCTCGTTGCTCGACAAAAGGTACCTGGCCAGATACGACATGAAAGTTTACAGCGACATCAAAGCCTGCGTAGAAGCCGTAGCTACCAGTGCCGCCGCAGACACCCCGGACTGGTGCAACTCCTTCGACGTCGGCCAGGAGTGTCGCTCCTGCTGGCTGTCCTGCGATGGGGCCCGTTTGTTCTTGGCCGATTTTTCATCCCTTTCGGGAGACAGGTGAGCGATGAAGTGTGGCGAAGGTGACAAAAGACAAAATACTGCTGCGCCAATGTTGGTGATGGTGACAGCAGTGGTAACGGTGACGGTTGCAGCCGTAGTGAAGGGGGAGATCATCATGAAACGGAGGCACTGCGCTCAGTGGGTTGCAACACCGAATCAAGAGCGGCCGGATACCAGAAGCGGAGATCCAGGCGGCGGCGGACGAAGTTGATCGTTTGCAAGCGCAGGAAGTCGCTTTTTCTGAAATGGCGCAAATCCGCAATCTGCAATGGTGGAGTGTGGAATATGGTCTGATTGGGGAAACGGAGCATCCACGTATTTATGGTGCGGGTCTTTTATCGTCTATCGGTGAAAGTCAATGGTGTATGCGGGATGAAGTGGAAAAATTACCCTATTCCATCCAGGCAGCGCATCAGGGTTTCGACATTACCAGACCACAGCCACAGCTTTTTGTAACACCTGATTTCCCCTATCTGATGGAAGTGCTGGAAGAATTTGCCAATCAGATGAGTGTGCGCAAAGGCGGACACAAAGGCTTACAAAAGCTAATCGATTCCCAGATGGTGGGGACCATTGAGCTAAGCACCGGCTTACAGATCTCAGGCAGTTTTGCCCGTATGATCACCAATGAAGACCGGGAAGTAATTTTTTTCCAAACCACCGGACCGACGGCTTTGGCCTATCGTGAAAAAGAATTGATTGGACATGGCGTACTCGATCACCCCAATGGATTCTGCTCTCCGATTGGCAAACTCAAAAGCATCAATCTGGCCATAGAAGACATGGGCCCGGTTGACCTCAAAGCCTACAATTTCTATGATCGGCAGTGGTTGTCGTTTGAATTTGAGAGCGGTATCCGGGTGGAAGGTCTGAATGTAACTGGTATCCGAAACATCAAGGGCAAACTGATGCTGATACAATTGGAAGATTGTACCGTCAGCTATCAGGATGAAATTCTGTTTCGGCCGGAAGAAGGCTTGTTCAACATGGCCGTGGGTAAAAAGATTGTCTCTGCTTTTGCAGGTGCGGCCGACTATTTATCCTTTCCCAATCTCTACGAAGCCTCTCAAACGCTCACCCATCAGCCAGTCAAAACCGAAGCGACCCGCCAATTGGAAGCGTTTTACCAGGAAGTGCGGGAACTGCGCCATCAGAGTGAGCAAAAGACAGCTCAGTTGAAAGAAATTTTCGCTCAACTCCAACAAGACCATCCCGATGATTGGTTGTTGAGCCTGGAAATCTATGAAATGGTCAGGGATGAACCTTTCAGTCAAACTGTCCGGCAATATCTAGGACAACAAATAGACCAACATCCCAAAATCCGTCATCTGATCGAAGATGGTGTCCAAATGGCAGATGAAGAGAAGCTGTCTCTGATGGAGAAATAGGCTGATTTATTCTGTAAAACCCCTTAAATTCAAACCAATTGGGTATTTTGACACTCATTGCTTGAAAAGACACATGAAAGCCTTCCTGCGATACCAACTGTTGCTTGCCATTTCGCTGGCTGTTTTTGCCTGCGAGCCACCACCTAACGGCCAGGGCGGACAAAATGGCCAGAACGGCCAGCCCACCTTGCCAAACATCAACATCGATGACAAAACCATCGGCAATCTGGTTGATGGCTTCAATGAATTGTCGCAGGAGTTCACGGAGATGAATCGCCCTTCACAGTGTCAGGCATGGGTGGAGAATCTTATCGTCAAGGCCCAACCGGGTAAGGATATGCCCAAGGTTGGCACCCTCAAAGAAGGCGAAGTGGTCGAATATCTTTATCAGCGGACCGTCCGGAAAAGTGAATACAAACTACGGGGGCAGCGTTTTGTGGAGCCCTGGATTTTGATCAAAACCAAGGATGGCCTGATGGGCTGGGTGCACGAAGGCGGCGTTCGTTTTGTGGAAGCCAATTTCCTTGAATTGTTGCTTGGTCCGGTTGCCAACCCCAGTGCCAATCAGCGAACCAGGGGCGCACAGCCTGTCGTGAATGATGCGTCCAATCATTTGGTCATACCGGGAAAAAGTGTGGGTCCTATCAAACTCACCAGCTCCGAATCAGACTTAATCAGCATCTACGGACCCGGCAATGTGAGCCGCGGAACGGTTACCAAACCCAAGGGTGAACAGGAGTCATGTACCGTTATTGGCGCTGGCACTGCCGCAGAAATTCGGGTGAGCTGGAAATCCGATGAACGCAATCGGGTCAAGGCCATTTATCTCCAACAACCCAAGTCTCCCTGGTACACCCAACAAGGCCTGCATGTCGGCATGGATTGGCTCGATTTGATCAAGTCCAACCAGGCACCGGTGAGTTTTTATGGCTTCAACTGGGACTATAGTGGCACCATTTCCTCCTGGAGAGGCGGAAAAATGGCCCGATATGAAAAATATTTTTATGTAGTTTTGCAGCCCCGTCAGGCCCCAGCGGAGCTGACACGTAAGTTCCAAGGGAATCAGGTATTTACGACCAATGCAGAAGGGGTCCCCGGCCTGAATCTGGCCGTGCAGCAGATTGTGGTTTACCTGGATTAAACACATTTTTCGTGCAACCCTCTTTTTTTAGGCTCTGTCACTCAGTCAAAGCCTAAAACGATCATTGCTTTTCATTCCCTTTTACACGCAAACACGCCAAAACATCAATCGGACACGTTTGATAAAGCGATCAACAGAATCCCGGAATGTACGCAATGAGAATCAGTTTTTGCTCGTATGTTTACCAAGTGCCTTAAGAATTTAGCTATGAAAAACGTCTTGAAAGCCCTGATTCTCTCTTTGAGTTTAATTGTAGTCTTCGGTTTAAGTGAAGTACAAGCCCAAAAGATTTCTTTGGTTGCCAACATCGGCAGCTTCGACAATGACATCGTTACCAGTTCTGGTAATGTCAACTACACCGGTAGCGTTTCCGGTTCCCTGAACTTTCGTTATTTCACCCGTAAAAAGTGGGCCTGGCGGATTGGTGCCGGTGTCAACGATCTGGAGTATACCGCTTCCGGTCTCAACATCGCCACCAACTACAGTGCCCGTCGTCAGGATCTGACTGGTATCATCGGTGTGGAGAAACATTTCAACCTCGCCATGTTTGATATCTATCCCGGTATCTATGTGCCGATCACCATTGTCGGAGATGATATCATCGCCAACAATGCACAGTCTATCCGCAATGGCGACATGGTCGCGGGTCTCGGTGTCGTACTGGGTGGTCAGCTTAAGCTCCTGAAAATCCTGCGGGTTGGACTGGAATTCAACGCAACTTACCGCGACTTCCAGACTGCCGTCGGACGCAGCATTGACAGCCGTTCATTCGTGCCGTTCAATGGTCTGCAATACAACACCAACTTCACCGTAGGGGTCGCCCTCTAAGGTCAACACGCAAAAAGAAAATACCCATTATATTTTTCTTGCCAATGCCTCTCTTCTCTGCCCGGAAGAGAGGTTTCTTTTTTTGTTAATCATTTGGGAAAAGCCTACGTAAAATCAGGAAGATCACGATTCAATGAAATCCTTCCTCTCCGCCATTTATCCCGTTCCAGAGCCAATTCTTGAGGCCTATTTGTCTCACTGGCAGCCCTTTTCCATGCCTCGTCGCAGCCTCATGACCCGCCCCGGTGAAACCGAGCGATATTTGTATCTGGTAAAAGAAGGCATCCAAAAATCCTATTATCTGAATGAGGACAAACAGCACATCATTGCCTTTGCCTATGCACCTTCATTCAGTGGCGTGCCTGAATCTTTTTTTACCCAAAAGCCTTCACGCTACTTCCTCGAGACCATCACCGAAAGTCATTTTGTCCGCCTTTCCTTCGAAAAACACCAGGAGCTGATGGAAGAATACCGGGAGATTGAAAGCCTTTTCCGCAAAGCCACCGAATTTTTCCTTGATGGCGTGATCCAGCGCCAGCACGAATTGATGGCTTTTGACATGGAGACCCGTTTTACGCACTTTGTGCGCCGCAGTCCCCATCTGTTGCAGATGGTCTCACAGAAAGACCTTGCCTCCTACTTGCGCATCGACCCCACCAACTTCAGCAAACTGATGAATCGGATCCGGCTTTAGCATTGGTTTTACCTAAGACGCATCCTCACGAGAAACTTAGCTATACGATGCGAAAAAAGTGCGGCTGTGATGAAACGGGCGCGGGCGGATGGATAGTAGAGTTGGCCTTGGTTTGCCCGTTTCGATTTTTTTGCACCACTTTTTTGGGAAAAAAGTGGTAACGAATACAAATAAGATAATGGAAGGAGAGCCCAATGAACAAAAACCTTTTGCTTCAAGCCTCCGTAGCACTGAGACAGCAAAACCACCCATGAAAAACATCATCCCATATATTCTACAGGAAGAATTCGACGATCAACTCCAATCATTTCACCGGATTGAGGGTTTAGGGCTTGTCAACGAAGTCTACCGGGTCCAGGGAGAAAACGGGCGGTATGTTTTTCGATTCAATGAACCGTATAAACTCATTGAATACAAAAAAGAAGTCTCATGCCTCAGCCAGGTCGCAAAGCTGGGGGTTCCATCACCCCGGGCCGTGTATCTGGGCCAGATTGGGGAAATCCTTTGCATGGTGCAGGAAGCCCTACCGGGTGAGAACGGAAGCCGGATTCCCAAAGATCAACAGACTGAGATCTGGCGAAAACTGGGCGCGTATGCCGCGCGTTTTCACCAGATCCCGCGCATAGAAGATGCTCAAGTGGAAGCGGCAGAATTTCATGCCGATTGGAAAGCACGTTTGCAGTATAATCTGGCGGAACTACATGACGAAGACAGCCTGCTACAATTCCTTGCCCCGGAAGAACATCGAGCCATCAAAGCGGCGCTGACAAGTCTGTTAGAAAAAGACTTTCAAAGCGGTCTGGTACACGGCGATCTCTGTCCCCGCAATGTGCTGGTGGATGGAGCGGCAGTTTATCTGCTGGATTGGGGCACGGCTGAAATCAATGTGGTGCCCCACATCGAACTGGGCATTCTGCAAAGGAGCGGAGAAGCAACGGAAACGGATTTTCAGCTCTTTCTGGATGCCTACGGCATGAGTCGGGAAGCCTTCGCGGCCATCGAGCCGGACATTCGGCTGCTGTACCTGCTGCACCGCCTGGATAAATATCGCTGGGCGGAGGGTCAGGAAGATGAGGATTGGGCAGATTTTGCGGAGAAGGTGAGGGAAAGCATGTTATGCTAACCCAAAAATACGCAGCCAATCACCAGATCAGCTGCGCCTTTTTTCTAAAACATATCTTATTCAGCCGAAACGACTTCCAGGGAAATATTGTCGAAGTGAAGCAGACCTTTGGTTGCGCGATTCATTTCCAGGGAAACCACAATCCGATCGGCACGGCGCATCTGCATCTCCATTGCCTCGGTGAGTTCAAAGCGATGAAACGCGCCATCCTGAATCATCATGTCAGGGGTAATGGTCAGACTGGAATGAAAAATCCGCGTATTTTCTTCTCTTTCCGGATCACCGCAGTTGCCACCACAACCAGAACCGGTGGCTCGATGTGAAGTCCGCCAGCCTTCCATGCTCAGGGTCAGGCCTTCCCCTTCCGTGGCATAAGATAGAATGTCAGCCGACAAGCGAAACTCTGACCCTACGGCGAGAAATGGCATGGCCACCGTTTGAGACCATACTGCCGGAAAATCCGTCCCTTCTTCAATCCACAGTTCAAGTGCCTGGTTGCCTTCTCCCTGAAACACCCCAAAGTTATAAGGGATCTCTTTTGCGTCCTGGATATAGGTAAAATCCCAATCCTGGGGTTGATTGTCGCTGTTCAGCAAGTCGATGCTGTTGTTCTTCAACAACTCACCTTCGAAATAGGAAGCGGTGGGTTGAGGCACATCCTGCGGCTGGCAGGCAATGATGACCAGAAGGGTCAGCGCCAGCAATGAGCGGGAAAAAGTAGCAATCAGATTCATGTGACAATGGGTTGGTGGCGTGCTGGGAGATCATTCTTTTTGTGAATGTCTCACAGCCTAAAATGAATCTACGCAATTTTTCCCGGGAAAAGAATGGAGAATGTGCTTTCCTCTGAGTCCAAACGGCAAAAGCCTCCGACCAACAGAGAGACGTGGCCGGAGAACCTATAGAAGGGAGGATAGAGAAAAAATGTAATCGTAGGGAAAAACACTGACCGCCTTAGCGAATCAGCAATAGCTCACCGCGTTTGCTCATTTGCATGCCGCTGTCGCTGGCATAGCGCATGACCCAATTGTACCGACCTTGCGGTAGCGGCTGGCCGTTGAAAGATCCATCCCAACTTCCCTCAACTGACCGAATTTCATGTACCAGTACAGAGTTTTCTGTGTAAATCCGGACTGAAAAATCCGCAATATCACATTTGCACCGCACCTGAAATGCGTCATTGATGCCATCTCCATTCGGGGAAATCGCACCAGGGATATAGGTTATACAGGAATTAAATGTATCGTCGCCTCCGGAATGGGAGGAATGCATGACAGTGGTAGGGAAAACAGAGCAAAGCAGCAACAGGGAAAGCACTCCCACCAACTTCTTCATATCTCAAGGGGTTTAAAGAACGTGTGTATATCTTGATAACCTTTTGGTTATATACAATGTTACGGATCTTTCGGTCGAATGGATAGGGAATACAGGCGAATGGATGAAATCACAGGCTGAAAAGCCGAATCTGCCTGCATCAATGGTCCATAGATTTTCCCTGATATAAGAGATAGATTTTTCCGAAATTTACAGCATGAAGATCCACAATTGGGGCATGTACCCACGGGTTGATGTGCCGGTCCTTGCCTGTGAAGGCCCGCAGAGCCTGCAAGCTTTGGCAGAAGGCAGTTGGATTCCACGCGGGATGGGACGCTGCTATGGCGATTCTGCCCTGGGGCAACACATTCTGTCCAGCCAGCGGCTGCGGCGTTTTCTGGCCTTTGATCCCCAAAGTGGTCTCCTCCACTGTGAATCAGGTATCACCTATGAAGACCTGCTGACACATTTTGTGCCCAAGGGTTGGTTTCCGCCGGTTACACCGGGAACGAAGTTTGTCTCTTTGGGCGGCGCCATTGCCTCAGATGTACATGGCAAAAACCATCACAAAGAAGGCAGCATCCAGCAGCATGTGGATGCTTTTCATTTGCTGCTCGCCTCCGGCGAGGTGGTCCATTGCAGCCGCACAGAGCATCCAGATCTCTTCCACGCGACTTTTGGGGGCATGGGCCTGACCGGTATGATCCTTGATCTACAGATTCGCCTGCGGCCCATTGAGACATCTGCCATCTGGCAGGAATCGATCAAAGCGCCCAATCTGGACCGCTTAATTGAGCTGTTTGACGAATCAAAGGACGTAACCTATTCGGTGGCCTGGATAGATGTATTGTCAAGTGGAAAAAAGATGGGCCGCTCCGTGCTGCTCAATGGCGAACATGCCACGCTCGATCAAATTAAGGGCAGTTCTTTTGCCAAAAAGCCACTCGGCATTCCACAAAAACTCAAACTGGCTGTCCCCTTCCATTTTCCTTCTTTCGCCCTCAATGCCCTTTCGGTCCGGGCCTTTAATTTTGCCTACTATCACAAACAAGGCCCTATGCGTAAAGAGGGACTGGCCGATTATGACAGCTTCTTTTATCCACTGGATGCCATTCATCACTGGAACCGAATTTATGGGAAACGAGGCTTTACCCAATATCAGTTTGTGGTACCTTATGAAGGTGGAGCCGAAGCCATCCGAAAAGTCCTCAAGCGAACCCAACAAGACAATCTGGGCTCTTTCCTCGCAGTGTTGAAGACGTTTGGCAAGGAAAATGGCTGGCTGTCATTTCCCATGGAAGGCTATACCTTGACCCTCGATTTTCCCATCAGCAAGAAACTCTTCCCTATTCTGGATGAACTGGATGCGATTGTGATGGACCATGGCGGGCGCGTTTACCTGACCAAAGATGTCCGTCTCAATGCCCAGAATATGCAAAAGATGTATCCGGAATACGGGAAGTTTTCGACCCTGCTCCAAAAACTTGATCCAAAGGGAACTGTACGATCATTCCAATCAGAGCGGATTGGCTTGCATCCGGAAACAGTATTGGCCTAATTTATTGCTATGCGTGCTCTCAACGAATTCCTCCGCACTTTCAAGGCTACGTATGTGGTCAACAATGTCCTGAAACGGAAAGCCCTGACGCATAATCAAGCCTTGTATCAACAGTATGGCTTGAAAAAGTCCATTTATGCACCGCTATCTCATGCGGACTTTTCTGAGCTACCAACCGAAACACCTTGGCTGGACCAATCCAACGCCTGGGAACAGGCCCAGTCCCATGTCGATTTTGCCACTTTTTCGGAAGAAATGCAGGTTGGAATCAAAGATTGGATTGAGAAAGGTTATTTAATTTTGCGAGGCTATTTTGACGGAGAAAACGTCAAGGCCATCAATGAGGAAGTTGATCATCTCCTGAAAAAGGGAATCGTTGACCAGCACCACAATGGCAAAGTATTCTTTGCTTTTCGGCACTCCGATCTATTGAAAAAAGTGGTGTGGGATCGGGACTTACTGCGTCTGATGTCCTTCCTGTTGGGCAGGCAAATGCAGCCCTTCCAAAGTCTGAATTTTATTCAGGGTAGTCAGCAAGCGGCCCATTCGGACTCCATTCACATGACCACCCATCCACTGGGCAATCTCACTGCGATCTGGATTGCGCTGGAACATGTAGGCCCTGACAATGGCCCGCTGGTGTATTATCCAGGCAGTCATCGTTTGCCATACATCATGAACCGCGATTTTGATCATGGTGGCAGCCGCTGGCGGGTCGGCGATGATGCCAATGGCCGCTACGAAGCGCACATTGCCAAACTCATCAAAGAAAAGGAACTTGAAGCAGTAGAATTTCACACCGAACCCGGCGACCTGCTCATCTGGCACGCCAATCTCCTACATGGCGGCAAAGCCATCCAACGCAAAGGGGCCACCCGAAAAAGCATGGTGGTGCATTATTTTGCCCAGGATGTGATTTGCTATCATGAATTGACCCAACGCCCGGCATTGTTGCCATTGGTAGAGTATGTGTAAGATCCATCAGGAATACTTGAAGCGCTGCAGATTCGCCCCAATGATGCCTTCCAGAAAGGTGGTCTGGTCCTCATCAAAATAGCTCTTCCATTTCCCAATCGAACTGGGATTGGCAGGCTGTTTTAGCTTCTCAAAATGCTGTAGAACCTGCTGACTTTCGATCTTATTGGCGTAGGCCTGAAAGGCCAGCATCTCCTTTTCAAAAGGCAAATCCAAAAAACCCATTACCCTGGTGAGTGTTTCCTCCGGTTGGGAGACCAGATCTTCGTAATGCACTTTCAACAAGCCCTTTTTTCCCGCCCTCTTCCGTAACCAATCAAACATCTGGATGCTTTCATTCCAGCTATCCGCAATCCACTGAATATCATCCGATTTGTTTTTGATCAGCCAGGAGCGTGCCACATCCCGTCCATCCCGGATCAGAAAAATATACTTACTGTCGGGAAAGACTTCGAAAATCTCCTTGGTGAAAGGCATATTTTTGGGCGACTTTTCCCCCCAGACCTGAAAGCTCTCGCCATGCTGTCGTCCATAGGTAAGATAGATTTCGTCCAGAATGCGCTGCAGGGAACGTTCTTCTTTGGGTAAATACTGCAAAGTAGTGAGCGCATCATTGAAATTAATGTTCCAGTGCAAGGCAGAATTGGAAGCGGCAATTTCTCCCACAATCAAACTCACCAATTCTTTCCAGGGCAAAAAGTTGTAGATCTTATACTTGAGGATCATGTTGGGGAAACGCCATTGTTCGGTGGGTAACAACACCTGTGAATGACTGTTGAGCATACCGGAGAACATGGTGGAGCCATTTCGGCCCGAACCAATCACAAAGAATGGTTGGCAGCTGAGGGGATTGCCTTTGGCCCGCAAGCCATGACGGCGGGGCAGAATGTCCAGTACTTTGACAAGATTGGCAGCAGTTCTCAACTCCATGATCCTCAGTTTGAGGACGCAAGTTAGGAAGATGGCTTGTTTTGCGAAATACTTCTAGCCGTTAGTTTTGCGTTTCTCGCAGCGAAAATGTGTTTTCTCAATCATGGTTTCCTTACCCCATTTTCCCAAAAAGTGGTGCCAAAAATCGAAATGGGCGAACCCAGGACTTCCAGGCATAGGAAGACCGTTTTCTACCGCAAAACCAATATCTAGCTTTTCTCCACCATCTTTTCGACCAGCGCCTTCAACTCATTCTGTCTGCGGCTGATTGGGTATTGGGTGAGAATTCGCTGACGGGCAGCCTGGGATTTTTTCGCTTTTTCCAGATCTGTGGTGGCCATCTTGAGTATGTCAATCAGCGCTGCTGCTTCCCTTTTTTCAAGGACATATCCCGTTTCTCCAATGATGTCAGGAATGGAGGTAACAGACGAGCCGATGGGGATACAGCCGCAAAGCATGCTTTCACAAAGAGCATTGGGGTGGCCTTCAGAAACCGACAGTTGAAAATAAAATTCGTGTCGCTGAAAATACGCGCCCAATTTTGGATTCGCGACGCGGGGTAAAACTTCTACATTCTCGGGTATGCTCCGTTCCGGTCGGTAGGTCATGCCAATGATGGTAAAATGGCAGTCTGGAAAAGCATCTGCCGCCGCCAGAATCAGGTCCACCCCTTTCAGAATGTACCGACTGCTATCATCGATAGATGCGACGGTGATGAATGAATTGGCTTGTACGGATTCTCCTTTGGTCCACCTTTCGCCATCAAACCCATACGGAATCGCAGTAAATGCTTTGTTCAGACCCGGAACATGCGCATTGATTCCCTGATGCTTTTCACTTTCGACCGGATAGAACTGATTCTGAGAACGCATGAGACTCTTATGAACCGGACTGATATGAGTGGCCCGGCGGAAAGAAAATCGGGTCACAAATCGGTAAAATGCTTTGCGATAATTTCCATAGTTAAAGGAAGGATAAGAAGCCGCATCAGTCCCTGCTGAAATGATGAGAAAGGGTTTTCCAATTATGCGCACCACCAAGGCCGGAACCACAGATTGATACCCTGCAAACTCGGAGATCACCAGATCTTTGTCCCAGATATTTCCCATTAAAAAGAAAAACTGCCGCATAAACTTCCAGACATATCCCAATCCTGCTGCCGCCTTAAAATGATACTCCTGTACCTCGGCAAAGGAGCGTAGCATATCAATGTCCTTTTGAACGAAAGTGGTCAGAGAGGGGTAAACAATGAGGATACGGATGGGCCTGGCAGACATAGCGGTCATTTCTCAACAATGCCGCATGTTACGCAGAAGATGGGACAATCAGGCAGGGAGTTCATTTTTTATGGAAAATTTCTGACATTGAGTTACAGAGAATACGACCTAACATGAAACACATCATTCTACTCACCTTCACGGTCATTCATCTCTTTGCATATTCCCAAAATGAGGGTCTGATCTGGCATTTTGGAGATGGGGCTTCTCTGGATTTTTCTTCAGGAACCCCTGTTGCAGGTAGTGGTAGCAACATTTTCGCCCGCGACAATAGCAGCACGGTATCGGATATCAATGGCAATCTGCTTTTTTACACCAATGGAGAGACCATTTATAACAGTCTGCATGCCGTGATGAGCAATGGAAATGCCATTGGTGGGCATCAAAGTGGTGGACAGCCCGCGGTCATTCTTCCTCAGCCCGGTAGTAGTGGGATCTATTATGTTTTCACGGTTGGGCAGTACGCTTCTAGTGCAGGCTTTCGCTATACGATTGTTGACATGAATCAGGCAGGAGGCCTGGGTGCGGTTACGGCCAAAGGGGTCCTGCTGACGGCAACCAGTACAGAGCGCATTGATGTTACCAGAAATCCAGCCAACAACAGTTACTGGGTTTTGACCCACGGCTGGGGCAACAATCAATTTTATGCGTATGAACTGAGCAGCAGCGGTCTGAACCTGACACCTGTCACCTCCAGCATTGGTAGTATTCATTCTGGTGGCGTTCCATCTGGCTATAATGCAATGGGACAAATGACATTTTCTAAAGACGGAAGCAAGCTTGTTTGTGGTATTTATTCGATGGGGCGTTTTGAGCTATTTGATTTCGACAATCTGACAGGAGTGGTCAGCAATATGGTCGCGATAACAGGCCATCCGAATGCCTGGGGCGCAGCATTTTCACCTGATGGTACCCGCTTATATGTAAGCCGCTGGCTGGATGACAAAGTCTGGCAATTGAATCTTCAGGCGGGAAATGCTACTGCTGTAAATGCCAGTTCAACCGTGGTTGGCACTGCTACTTTTTCGCTTCCGGTAAGTGGTGCGTATCGGGTTGGTTATCTCCAACTTGGCCCGGACGACAAACTCTACATCGCAAAATTTGACCAGGCTGACATCAGTGTGATTGACAATCCCAATAATCTGGGCACTGCCTGCGGATTTGTGGATGTGGGTGTGAACCTTGGTAGTGGGATTTGTTTTGCCGGTTTATCCCGAACCATCCTTGATAACCAGGCGACAGTTCTATCGGCAGAGAATCTGGGTTTCCAGGCGATCTACAAAGATGAAAAAATCCACCTTAGCTGGACCACTGAGCTCGACCATGATGCCCATCTCTTTGGACTGGAAAGGTCTGACGATAATGGAACAAGCTTCAAACAAATCAATTCATTTGAAGCCTTGAACATAAGAGACACAGATCCTGTAACCTATATCGCAGCTGATGATGACTATCCGGCCCATTCCAAACGACTTTTCTATCGTTTGACTGCTTTTCATGTAACTGGAGACCAGATTGTCTCTGAAATGGCATCTGTTTTACTTCCGTCTTTATCTGGCACAGTAGATTTCCATGTATTCCCCAACCCCACACATGATGAAATCTGGATTGACAGCTTCGGACAGCAAGTCCGCAAAATCAGCATGTGGGATCAACAAGGGAGATTGGTCTGGGAAAAGAATCTGTCTCAAAGAGGGCAATTCAGGCTGGGCATACAAGATCTACCAGCCGGTCTATATTTTGTTCGGGTGTTGTCAGACGTATCTTTGGGCACAAAACAGTTCATCAAAAACTGATTTGCGCAAAGCTGCCACATGGGCATTGTTCAAAAACAAGGAATCTGGAATACTGCTTTGGCCTACCTCGGGGTGGTCCTGGGTTTTCTGAACAAGGTATTTCTCTTCGTCGCTTTTTTGACCGAGATCGAATATGGTCTGGTCGAGCTGCTGATTGCCCTCATGGTGGTGGGAACTGAAATCTCCCAATTGGGCAGCGCAAAAATCATTCTGCGTTTTTTCCCTTACTTCTACCAACATCCCAAAAAGGAAGGACAGTTTCTCTTTTTCATTCTGACCTATACGCTAGCTGGTTTTGCCTTTTTCTGTGGTGTATTTCTGTTGATTGATGACTGGCTGATCAATGATTATGCAGCAGAGACAGTCTTATTTGCGGAGCGCTATTGGCTGTTGATTCCCCTGATTTTTGCCTTTTCAGTGACCAAAGCGCTGGAGGCGGTTTCGCAGTCTCTCCTCAAATCCATCATTCCCACCTTCAGCAAGCAGGTCGCACTCAGATTGTATCATTCGGTTGCGATTGTTCTGTACGTCTGGCTGGGTTGGGACTTTGACACCTTCATGCTGGTCTATGTCTGGGGCTATCTGGTGCCGATCATTCTTACCTTAGGCTATATCATCTGGCTGGGAAAATTGCGCTTCCGCTGGGACGCCAGTCTTTTCCGCAGTCGGATCTTTCCGATTTTGCTGGTGTATGGATTGTTTACCTCCCTGACGGAGGGTGCCATCATCCTGGTCAACCGGCTGGACGGTATCATGCTGGGCGAAGCTTATGGCGAAGCCCTGGTCGCGGTATATGGCTATGCACTTTATTTTGCCACCCTGGTCTACATTCCTGCCCGCTCTCTGAATGCAATCGCCGTACCATTGGTCGCGCAAAAATTGAAGAAGCGGGATACGGAGGGGGTGAAAGTTTTGTACCAAAAGACGGCCATCAACAATCTGCTGATCGGTGCCCTGGTGCTGATTGGCATCTGGATCAATCTGGACGCCTTTTTTGCCCTGCGGCCAAAATTCTCCGAAGGGCAAAGCGTGGTCGGCATTCTGGGATTGGGGATTCTCTTCAATATCTCCACCGGCATCAACCGGGCCATCATCGTGAATTCGCGTTTCTATCGTTTCGATTTGATCGCCAATCTGGTCATGCTGGTGGTGGTGTTTACCGGCAATTATTTCCTGATTCCAATCCTGCAAGCTGAAGGAGCGGCTTTGACCACTGCATTGGGCCTTTTTCTCTTCAATTCAGCCGGAAGTGTTTTTATCTGGTGGAAAATGAAGATTCAGCCTTTTACGAAAAAGACTTTTCTGGCGTTGGCCATCGCATTGGGCACACTCGTATTGGGATTACTCCTACCCGAAACAGCTTGGCCGATTGTGGATATTGGGTATCGTTCCGTTGTGGTGAGCATCGTTTACCTTGGCTTGATCATGTGGCTGAACATCTCGCCGGATATCAGCAATCTGGTGATGGGATTGATTCGAAGGATAAGGAAGTAGGCCTCCGTTTCCGCATCCTGGATCAAGTCCAGGATGCGGAAACGAACCAGTCCAAATAGGTTTTAAAAAACCTGCTTGGT
>JBCBZF010001179.1:0-2067 GCA_039815525.1 Bacteroidota bacterium
ATCAGCCAAATTTTCTCTTCTCTCATCATAGTCATCCAGAACCGTGGCCAGATATTTCCCAAGATCATAACCTTGTACGACTTGTGTTCCAGGCGGCATTTGATACGCTTTCAAATAAGCCTGATACAGATCCTGATATGGTTTTTCGTCTCGGGAGGGCAAGTAGGATGAGCTGAATAAGACTTCAAAGCGGTCTTTCAGGCCGCGATCAATGGTCTGGTATCGATGCCACCAGTGGGGCGAGCCCATTACTGCAATATCATTACGGGCGAAGCGGTCCACCAGAGAAAGAATCAGACCGGAGGCCTCTTCCTTCCCAAGTAAAGGCACATACAATCCATCTACATAACTTTTGAATAGCTGTCGGCTGATGGCTTCAATTTTTTTCCCAGCGGTAGGTTGATCAAGTGAATCTATTTGAATTCGCACGATCTCACCTCCCAGGGAATCAAAACGTTCAATAAAGGCCGAAGCCAACATTTCCGTGCCTCCAAGGCTGTCTGTCCAGACAGCAACCTTGGTCAAGTGAAGTGAATCCCTTGCAAATTCAGCCATACGGGTTCCGTGGTCTTTCACCGAAGCGTGCGCCAGGAAAGTGTATTGACGATCTTCGACCAGCTGTTGTGCCGCACTCAGGGGGACGATCTGTGGCAGTCGCATATCCTCTGCCCAATCAGATAACTGCTGACTGGCTGGTTTACGTAAGTCCCCAATGATCACATCTGGTGGACTCTCGCGCAGACTGTCAAGCACATTTGCCAATCGAATACTGTCTACGGCCGAGTCATAAATCCGCAGATACAGTTTCTTCTGGCCGAGTGTATCGTATTCAGCTAAAGCCATTTTCAAACCTTCCACCAGTTCCACCGACTGACGGCTACCTCCCGGTAAGGTAGTGGTGCTTTCTCCCAGGGTGATCAATGGCAATTGCTCATATTTCATGGGGAGGAAGAGCGCGATTTGCATGATTTCCCTTCGAGGACCGCTGAGTTGCTGCTCGTAGGTAAATAATTCTTCCAAAAAATCGCTTTCCAGTCCTCCATTCCAAAGAAAGTCATCGTAAAATCCCCGCGCCTCAAATCCTTCTCCTGCCTCGACCATTTTGAAACATAAGGGTTCCAGGAAGAGGATTTTATCTGCCATCTGAACCTGATCGTACATTTCCTCCAACAAATACAGGGGGCCCCTTTCATAGACATAAGCCTGTATCGCTTGTTCTGCGTCTTTACGAAGGGATTTTTGCGGATGGGTTTCCCGGAGTTTAAGCAGACTATCCAGACCGACTTTGGAAAATTCATCGTCGAAGGACCGCAAATTTTCCAGCGCCATGTGATAAATGGCGTCACCACAGTAACGAGAGTCAGGGTAATCATGGAGTAAGCTCGAAAAAGCTGCATCCGAAACGATCATATCCCCAGCTTCATAAGCGGCCAGTCCACTCATGTAGAGCGAAAAAGTCGTTTTCCGATGAAAGGGTCTTGCCGCAGCATCGGAAAAAAGCTCTGCGGCTTGCGGGTAATCTTCGGCTTGCATCAGACGCTTGGCCTGAGCGATCATGCGCTCTGCAGTGGCATCTTTCCGATTCGGCTGGGCGAAGAGATTGAGAGAGAAAAAAGTAAGGAGGACAAACAGAAGGTGTCGCATACAAATGGTGCTATTCCCATTCAATGGTCGCGGGCGGCTTAGAACTGATGTCGTATACGACTCGGTTGACGCCTTTGACCTGGTTGATGATTTTGTTGGATACTTCGGCAAGAAACGCGTAAGGCAGGCGAGACCAATCGGCTGTCATACCATCCCGGCTTCCTACGGCTCTGAGGGCCACAACCTGCTCGTAGGTACGCTCGTCTCCCATTACCCCGACAGAAGAAACCGGCAACAGGACCGCAAAAGCCTGCCAAACTTCATCGTACAAATTTTGCGCGCGCAGTTCATTGATGAAGATGGCGTCTACTTCCTGTAACAAGGCTACTTTTTCGCGGGTAATGTCTCCCAGAATCCGAATGGCCAAACCAGGGCCAGGGAAAGGATGGCGACCGATGAAAGACTCAGCCAGGCCGAGATCCC
>JBCBZF010001208.1:0-1980 GCA_039815525.1 Bacteroidota bacterium
CTGGATGTTTTATCATTGGGTGCAGAAAAACCTGGGGCATGATGGCTCATTTCACAATTGGGATGGGATCTTGCTGGAAGCGGTAAACGGAGATGAAGCCGCCGCTTTGGATCTTTTCTTTGAAGAGTTTGATCGTTTTCAAAAGGTCAGCATTTCCCGCCACTTTATCCTTCAGCCGAATGAGGAAGCCCGCGCCCATTTCAGTGAATATATGATGCGCAAACGTCCGGATTTGGTCAATCAACCCAGTATGCCGGTTCCAGCCATGGAACTGGAAGCCTACTCTTATGCACCGGGCTTTGGCTGTGCGCTGTATGAAAGGCGCTCAGAGACGCTGGCAGTGGGAAGCTATTTTCCTCTGGAAAGCGAACTGGCCCAATGGATGGAGGACAACTATGGCATTGATATCAGCTGGTGAGGAAAGGTATCGAAATCTCAGATTCAAACTTGCACCCAAACCGAATCTTGACGTAGATTCGGGGCTTTAAATCTGACTGATTAACGCTTACCCTCATGTCATACCCCGCGGAACTATTGTACACCTCTGACCACGAATGGATTCGGATCGAAGGCGACGTAGCCTATGTTGGCATTACCTCCTATGCGACTGATCAGCTGGGAGACATTGTCTACGTCGAAATTGAGACGGTGGGTGAAACCATCGATCGGGGAGAAGTATTTGGCTCAGTAGAAGCGGTCAAAACCGTCTCTGACCTCTTCATGCCCATCAAAGGCGAGGTCCTCGAGTTCAATGAAAAGCTGGAAGAAACCCCCGAAACCGTCAATGAAGATCCTTATGGTGAAGGCTGGATGATCAAGCTTCGTCTGGAAGAATCCGCCGAAGAAGCAGAGCTATTGAGCGTAGAGGCCTACGCCGCAGCGATCTAATTGGCAACTCTTACCCCATTTCTTTCTCCATCGCATCAGCCGTCAAGGTAACTTTTGACGTCTGATGCGTATTTTTAAGTATGAAAAGATTGTTTGTCCTTGTCTGCCTCGCCGCAGCCAGCCTCTTTGTTGTTGCACAAACCAGCGCAGAAGCAGAATTAGCAGAAAAATATTTCCAGGATGGAGAGTATGAATCAGCCCTGGATCTTTTTCTCAAACTCCACAAAAAACAGCCCAGTGAAGACAATACCCTGCGCACCGTAGCATGCTACGAAATGTTGCAGCAGTTTGATGAAGCCATCAGCTTCCTCAGCAAAAGCATGAAGCGGAGGGATAATCAGTCCATCATTTATCCAATTGTCAAAGCCAATCTGCTGGAAAAAACGGGCGACATCAAAGGAGCCGATAAACTCTATGAAGAAACCATCACCAAAGATCTGCGGCTCAGAGGTGATTTTGTCCGGGTAGGTGCCTTTCTTTATCAGGGTGGAAAGCTTGGCCTGGCCAATCAGGTCTATAAGCAAGCCCGCAAGCGATTGAAAGAAGACTATATTTTCGCCAATGAACTCGCCAATATCCATGCACAGCAAGGAGAGTTTGAGGACGCGACCACCGAATACCTGAATGTCTATTACAACAATCCGGATGACGAAAGTGCCGCCAATCTGGCCATTCTCAATCTGGTATCTCCTTCTTCCAGCGATGCAGTAGAAAGAGCCTTACTGACTGCCGTGGACAAAAAGCCCAATGACCGGGGCTTACGCAGCATGCTGTTTGAGTTTTATGTGCAGGCAGAAAATTTCCAGGAGGCATTTTTACAGGTAAAATCCATTGATCGCCTCTTCAAAGCCGATGGCGGGCAGGTACTGCGCTTTGCGGAAACCATGCGCAACAGCAAGAATTATGAGCTGTCTAATGAGGCTTATGATTACATCATCAACCGCCGGCAAAACTCGCCTTATTACCAGCAGTCATTCATGGAAAAGGCCATTAATGGTGAACTGAAAGCCTTTGATCAAATTCCGGTTGATATGGTTGCGGTGCAGCAGGCAGTGGTTGATTATGGCGAATTACTGGATGAATTTGGACGCC
>JBCBZF010000782.1:0-3560 GCA_039815525.1 Bacteroidota bacterium
TTAGAAAGATCACCTCCGCCCCCGAATTCGACTCAACTGCGTCGGACTGATGCCCAGATAGGAAGCGATGTGATACAAAGGAATGCGATTCTCAAGCCCCGGATGGTCTGTCTTGAAGACCTCATATCGACCCGCTGCGTCCAGCATCACCAATTCGATCTCTCTTTTCTCCTTGACCACAAAAAATGACTCAGCCAGCATGCGGGCAAAGCGCTCCCAAACCGGAAATCGATCATATAAAGCGCGCAGTTCTGCAAAAGATGCTTCCCACATCACGCATTTGGTGAGGGCCTGATGGTGAATCAAATTGGGCTGACCAGTGATCAGAGAAGAGTAGGCGCCAAAGAGTACACCTTCGGTGAAAAAGGTTTTGTTGTACTCCGTCCCATCAGCATTTCGAAAAAAGGCCCTGACCACACCAGTTTGTAAAAAGGCAATCTTCTGCGCGACTTCACCCGCCTGGGCGAAATAAGCATATTTTTCCAATTCAACTGAGGAAAACAAAGTCGAAAAAGCGTCCCAGGCTTCCACTGACGGATCGACCACCGTGCAAACAAACTGGCGCAGTGGTTCAAGACTCATTTCGCAGAGGTGAAGAGATTGAACAGGGGAATGTCTACCGCGGCAAATGCAGACAAACGATAGCCTCTGGCCTCTGTGAGCGTAGTTGTAGTGGAGGTTACTTCCCGCAATTGCGGACCCAATTGTCCCCCGAAGCCAAGTGTGATCGGTAATTTGGGTGCACTGAGGATGAGATAGGCACCGGGTGCAATGATGTTTTCCAGTTTGACAGCAGGTAGCTCAGCGGTTTGGTCATCATCAAATCTGAGGGCCGTGAAAGCGCCTATATCTGCCAGTGGAATAAACACACCGATCGCGCCCCAGTCCTTTTTCGGATTGATTCCAAAGCTGGCCGAAAAGCCAAGCGGAGCAGTGATGCCATAAATTCTTTGGCCTTCATCTTCATTGACATCCAATAAATATTCATCCCCCACAAAGCCGCCCACATAGGACTGGACCGATAGATTAAAGCGGGAGTATTTTTTGATGGAAGAACTACCAACCGGAAGGGCCACAGCTTCAATCGCCTGGGCAACTTCTTCTGAGGTTTCCGCTTTGGCCACCAGGGCTATAAAACTTCCATAGCGCAACAAATCACCTTTCCATCCAAATGCTTTGTCCCGCACCACGCGTTCGAGCACCAATGAGGTATTGATGATAGCGGAATTGTAATTCTTGGTCAGGACATCCAGATTGATTTCGTTCAGCAGGTCGGTTATATCCAGGAGCAGGCTATCCGTTGCATTGGTGGTGCCGGTAACGTATTGTTTGAATAAGATGCCTTCCTGAAAACTTGCCAGCAGCGCATTGGTAAACTGATAATAATTATCAGGATTGGTACCACCACGCACTTTCTGAGCCCGAATGCTATCGGCTACCGCGTCCATCAACTTGCCCTGGTTGGCAAGGCGTTGGGCAAAGCCCGCAATAATCTGGGTCGTGGTGTTGGCATTGTCAAGTTGCACCAGAAAGTCGCCGCAATTAAAGCTGCTTCCATCTTTGGACCGAAAAGTGATGCGCTTCATCTGCGGATACAAGAGACCACAAAAAATCTTAAGTCCCTGCCCGTTTCCCTGGCGGATCATCTGATCTAGTTTGACCTGAGAGGCCCAGCCCTGATCACCGCCCAGGCCAGCGGCCAGGATGTCCAGCACCTGGAAGCTTGATTTAAGATTGCCGAGATTCGCGGTATTGCTTTGCCACGGATCATTGGCCAATTGGTGAATAATGCCCAGAGCGGGCAGTCCGTTGATGACGGATTGGCTAACCCGTAGCCCTTCGGTAGCGAGCACTTGCAGTGTATCGGACTTGATCAGACTGCTATTGACCAATAAGGGTTCCAAATGTGTTGGCAGCAGATTGAGGTCTTTTTGAAAAGATTCCCGCAAACTTTCAATGAAATAAGAGAAACGATAAATATCCCGTCCAATGGCATTGAGGACATTGGTGGTTTGGGGAAAGAGGATTCGCATCTCCGGCTGTTTGTTCATGGCTTTTTGAAAGCGGCGGAAAAAAGCCACATTCAATTCGTCCTTGGTCCGCCGGACCAGAAAACGCGCCAGGCCGTCGGCTAGCTTGGTCACATTTAAGCCACCAATTCCACCACTGCCAAGGCCTTCTGCCTGAGTGCCCAAACCAATCGAGCTGGCACCCGCGGCACCACTCATCTGAATCAGATCAGCCAGAATGGGATTGTAATCCGGGCTACCGGGCAATGCGATTCTGTTCAGGACCTGACCAGCAGTCGAAAAGCCAGTCAGAGCCGTATCATATCGCTGTACCGCTTGGGCAATGATGCGGGCCTTTTGTTCATCGGCCAGATCGAAACCATCCGCTGAAGCATAAGTATCCAGGATAATCGCATCAAGGTAAGTTTGGCTTTGTGTCGCAATGGCAGGTACAAACAGGAGCAGCCATACGAAACTACGTAATCGGAGCATGTTGGATGGATTGTAGGGTGCGAAGTGGATCGACCAGCGGAAATGGCTTGTCGAGAGGAACATAATTGGGGAAACTTTGGTGCGGAAATGTAACAAATTGCTGTGCATTCGTGGAGATCATTTCGATCCAGCGGCGGGGTGAAAAGTTTTGTCCTTTCTGTTGGGCGGCACTCATCAAGACCGCTATAATCCCGCTCATCACAGCCGTAGACATGCTGGTGCCACTATCCAGCTTGTATTCATCTTTGTCTTTGGTTCCCAATGAAGTCAGTTTGGTACCTGGAACAAAGAGATTGACCCGTTGGGTACGGGTGCTAAAAGCGGCAATCTTATCATCATGATTGCTGGCCCCGACAGAAAGACAATTGGGCAAAGAAGCGGGGAAGCGATCAATGTCAAGACCAACGTCGCCATCATTGCCTGAAGCGGCTACGATCAGAACCTTATTGGTCTGAATCAGGCTTTTTACTTTTTGCTTAAAGGCATCACTGACCACATCCAAAAACAGGCTGATGGAAATAATGTCCGCTCCCTGCTCGCAGGCCCATTCGATGCCTTTGAGTAAGGGACCTTCTTTTACTTTATGATGAAAGTTGGTCACCTTCCCGATCAGCAGAGACACTTCTGGTGCGACCCCAAATAAAGCTTTGCCCTGTGCGGCAATCAAGCCAGTACAAAAGCTACCGTGTCCCACTTTATCTGTGGTTACATGCGCTTCTCCCTGGGTGAAATTTTTCCGGGCAATGATGTTGGCATTGTCGATTTCCTGGTGCCCGTCAAACAAACTGGTGTCCAATACCGCCACCTTGATGCCTTTCCCTCTGGTCCCAGCTTTTTGCCAAACGTCTTGAACTTTCAGCCTGAGCAGAGACCAATCCAACCCATTGGCAGGTGGTTGATGTCTGGCCACTGTCAAAACGGGCGCGGGAGAGGTAGACGCTGGTGCGAGAGTGGCAGCATCCGTACCTGTCCCAGGTGTTGTCGCGGGTTGAGAATTGATGGCTCCAGGTTGGGGAGGAGAATGTGCATCTACCAATTCGACCCCACCGCTCCAATAAA